>CBDUPS010000282.1:0-3063 GCA_965369155.1 uncultured Spongiibacteraceae bacterium | reverse complement strand
TGATTCGTAGAGTATTTTACCCCTTCACTCTGAGCCCCGTCGAAAAGTAGTGATGCTTATCTTCACTTCGCAAAGGCTCAGGATGAGCGGAGATTTTTGGAAGACGTAAAGAAATACCGTTCGCCCTTCCTTCGACCCTTCGGTAAACTCAGGGTGTTGGATGAGCGGTAGTGAGTAAGAAGAGTGGTGTTTATATTTTATTCCGTTCGCCCTGAGCCTGTCGAAGGGTGATCTTCAGGATGCGCGGTTGTAGTGTGTAGGATAAGAGGTTAAACGAAAGATAAAAGCCGTTTACTTAGTTTTGAGTAATCGGTTTTTTTTATTCCCCCACATCTATAAGCACTTTCATTAATACTCTTTTTGATTGATTGATTGATTGATTGAGGTTATTGGGCTACTTTTAGCCTATAACTAGCCGTTTTGCGTATGCACTAAAAAACGCGTATTTAAAGGAATAATCATGCCAACCACTTTGTCTATCGATTTACTTGCCAGCAGCGATTTAGGCTCATCTAGCACCGATAACTTAACCAATGACGATACCCCAACCTTAGCCGGTTTTGCAGGTGTAGAATTGTTTGGTGCCACGGTTGATTTTACCAGTAGTTTAGACGGGCTATTAGGAAGCACAACCGTAGGTGCTGATGGCGTTTGGCAAATAACCTTACCGCAATTAAGCCAAGGTAATAACTGGATTACTGCCACTATTACCGCACCCGATGCCAGCGTAACAACTGAAACCATTAAACTCGGTATTGATATTTATGCGGCAATTAGCATTGATCAACCCATTGCTAATAACGGTGTTATAGATGGTGCTTTTACATTAAGTGGCACAACTGCTGGTGTAGAAAATGGACGAACTGTTACTCTTGTTTTAACGGATGGTGATAATAAAACTATTGATCTAACAGCGTCAGTATCTACTGATGTATGGAGCGTTAATGTTTCTGAAGCAAATCTTAATGAGTTAGATGTAGGCGCAATTACTGTTGATGTAAGTGTTAGTGATAGAGCGGGTAATGTTGTACAAGCCTCTACTGTTGCAGGCATTGCAGGAATTGATCTTTTAGCCATTAGTGATTTAGGTGGGCTGAATACCGATAATTTAACCAGTGATGATACACCTACTATGAGAGGGTATGTTGGTTTGGCTGCGGTAGGATCAACTGTTGAGTTAGTCAGCGATTTAGATGGTGTGTTAGGTAATACTACGGTTGGAGTTGATGGTTATTGGCAAATGACATTACCGCAATTAAGCCAAGGCAATAACTGGATTACCGCAACCATTACTGCACCGGATACTAGTGTAACAACTGAAAAAATTAAACTCGGTATTGATACCTACGCGGTGATTAGTATTGATCAACCCATCGCTAATAATGGGGTACTTGATGGAGCTTTTACATTAACGGGTACTACCAGTGGTGTAAATGGATGGAGTCAATTCAACTCTGACGCATGGGGCTTGGTAACTATTTCTCTAACGGATAGTGATAATAAAACAATTGAGTTAAGTGCAACGGTATCTGCTGGGCTATGGGCGGTTAATGTCTCTCAGGAAAATGTGAATGCTTTAGATGTAGGCCTAGTTTCTATTGATGTGAGTGTAACGGATAAAGCGGGTAATATTGCACAAGCAAACGCTTTAACTGGAGTTACCGGAATTGATCTTTTAGCTAGTAGTGATTTAGGTGACTCTAGCGTCGATAATTTAACCAGTGATGATACACCTACACTAGAAGGTTATGCCGGCTTGCTATCGGCAGGTTTTACTGTTGATGTGAGTAGTGATTTAGACGGCGCATTAGGCAGCACTATTGTAGGAGCCGATGGCATTTGGCAGATGACACTACCACCGTTAAGCCAAGGCAATAATTGGGTTACCGCAACCATTACCGCCCCCGATACTAGCGTAACCACCGAAACCATAAAATTAGGCATTGATACCTACGCGGTGATTAGTATTGATCAACCACTGGATAATAATGGGGTAATTATTGGAGCTTTTACATTAAGTGGTACGACGGCTGGTGTAGAAGATGGGCGTACCGTTACTCTTATTTTAACCGATAGCGATAATCAAACCGTTGAACGAACGACAACGGTATCGGCAGGGATATGGGGGGTTAATGTACCTATGGAGGATGTTGGGACATTAGCCTCAGGTTTAATTGCCGCTGATGTGAGTGTTAGTGATAGAGCAGGTAATGTAGCTCAAGATAGTATCGCGGCTGATGGTACGTTAGTCATTCCTTGGTTAGATCTTGGTTTTAATCTTGCAGATGAGAGTAACTCTAAGTACCAAAATGATGTTATCACTAACGATAATACGCCTACATTTGAGAGCGATTCAGCTTCTCTTGCCCCAGATACAGTCATCACCTTTCAAAGTAATATTGATGGCAACCTTGCCGGGCAAGCAATAGCCAATGGCAATGGTGGATGGTTATTTACTACCCCTGAACTAAGTGATGGATTACATACACTCGCTATTACCAGCACAGCCCCAAGTGGGCTTGTTACTATAAGCTCTACTACTGTTGAGATTGATACCATTGCTGAGTTAACTATTAATCAACCTATTGGAAATAATGGCGTTATTGATAGTGCTTTTATATTAACGGGTACTACAGAGGTAGGTATAGGTTTAATAGAGCTTCTTTTAACCGATAAAGATAATGAATCTCTTTATTTTAGGACGACGACGGTATCTGAAGGGGTGTGGGCGGCTAATATTCCAGATTGGGCATTTGACTGGTTGGAGTCAGGGCCGATCAAAATTGAGGCTACTTCGGTACTCTCTGATGCCGCGGGTAATAAAGGCCAAGCACTTGTTTTGGTAGAGCTCATCAAGGCCATTGATCTTATAAAGAGTAGTGATACAGGTAAGTATACGTACGATAACATTACCAGTGATGATACACCCACACTAAAAGGCCATACAGAAATAGCAGCAGGAGCAACCGTTGAATTCAGTAGTGATGTAGATGGGATGTTAGGCAGCACTACGGTTGGTGTTGATCATATTTGGCAAATAACATTACCTCAATTAAGCCAGGG
>CBDUPS010000281.1:0-3070 GCA_965369155.1 uncultured Spongiibacteraceae bacterium | reverse complement strand
CCCAAATACCGGTGCTTTCAGGGGGTGGGCTTTGGGTATCAGAATGCAGCCAATGAAGCACACGTTTTAATTGCCATAATTGCCATGTGCTATACACAATAAGTCCCATACAAAGGGTCAGCAATAATGCATCCACCATATAGCCAACTAAAAACAAAAAAAACGTACATAGTAATAATTTTTGAACTTCATGTTTCCATGTGTAGTTAACCAAACTTATACCTCAGCAGAAAATCGATAACCAGAGCCTCTTACCGTTTGAATAAGGGTTTCACAACCTGGGGGATTATTTTTATTGGAGAGCACTTTGCGTAATCGTCTAATATGAACATCAACCGTTCGTTCATCTATATAGGCATCAACACCCCATACCCTATCTAAAATCTGACTACGAGAATACACCCTATTTTGATGCGTTATAAAAAAGTCTAGCAATCGAAATTCAGTAGGTGCTATTTTCACTGGACTTTCATTTATATAAGTTCGCTGTGCCGCACGATCTACTCGTAAATTTTGCAATACAAAATCAGAAACCTCGCCGACCTTTCCTGATCGTCGCAAAACGGCATTAATGCGAGCGATTAACTCTTTAGATGAAAAAGGCTTCAGCACATAATCATCAGCGCCACACTCAAGCCCTTGTACTTTATTGTCATTATCATCCTTTGCGGTAAGCATAATAACGGGAAGTTCTTTAGCATGCTCTTCACGACGTAAACGGCGCAATAACTCAATACCTGACACCTCGGGCATCATCCAATCAAGCAAAACCAAGTCCGGCTTATCATCAACAATACTTGCCTGTGCTTTTAGTGCATTCTCCGCTTGTAACACATCAAAACCAGCTCGAGTTAACGCCATACTTAACATATCTCGAATGGCTTTTTCATCATCAACAATCAAAATTTTTAAGGTACTTTGCATTGTGAAAGCCTATCTTTTTATCTAGCCGTCCATTACATCACACTAACATGACAAAAATATGACAAAAACCTACTCAAAAACAACCGTTTTATTGCCATGAATCATCACTCGATCTTCTAGATGTAGCCGCAAGCCATTAGCTAGCACGATTTTCTCTACATCTTTACCTTGCCGCACTAAATCCTCTAGGCGATGACGATGACTTACTCTAATAACATCTTGCTCAATAATTGGCCCTTCGTCTAAATCTTCAGTAACAAAATGACAGGTAGCACCAATTAATTTTACTCCCCTATCGTATGCTGCTTTATAAGGGTTTGCCCCAATAAACGACGGTAAAAAGCTATGGTGGATATTAATAATTTTCCCCGCGTATTTTTCACATAGGTTTTGGGGGAGAATTTGCATATAGCGGGCTAAAGCGATGGTATCAACGTTGTAGTCTTGCCATAGTTGCTCTACCTGCAAAAAATGCTCGGCTTTATTGTTTTTATCAACTGGTACGTAATGAAATGGTACGCCACACCATTCGCTCATTGATTGTAGGTCGGGGTGATTAGCAATAACCGCAGCAATGTTGCAGTGTAAATCTCCGGCCTGCCAACGTTGTAGTAGCTCAGCAACACAGTGGGAAGCCTTACTTGCCATAAGAATGACCGATTTTTTTTCTTGGGAGTCTATTAAACGCCACGTCATATTGTGGTTAAGGGCTACTTCCTCTGCAAATTGCTGCTCAAACTCATCTCGTGTCAGTGATAAAGAGTCTGCACGAATATCGGTTCGCATAAAAAACCAGCCCGCTTGGGTATCCGAATGATAACTTGCCTCGGTTAACCAACCGCCCCTCTGTGCAATAAACTGGCTAACTTTTGCCACAATGCCCACACAATCTGGACAGGAAATCACCAGCCTCCAACATGCTTCATTTATCACTGTCACCCTAGTCTCCTAAATTATTGATTACTTAAATAACGATTTTACTTTATTACGTAATGCTAAAATTTCCGCATCAGCTGCATTTTTACAATTTTGGCTACTTTCTCTTTTTTCCTGAGGCATCTTTTTACAGTCACTAAGAATCTCCCTACGGAGTTCCTCGTTTTGGGTCAGTTTTTCTACACTATGTGTACAGCCGCCCAATACCATCATAAAAATGAATAAACTAATAAGCCCCTTAAATCTTTTCATACATCATACCTCAGCGAGTTTTATCTAATTACATTATAATAGTGCCAATTAAGCGAGGCATTAATATGACACAGGCAAAAAAACTTTTTTCTTACCGAAAATATTGGGCGGAATGCTACGGTCATGCTCCTTTTTTGCCCATGAACCGAGAAGAAATGGATGCCTTAGGCTGGGATAGCTGTGACATTATTTTAGTTACCGGTGATGCCTATGTTGATCACCCTAGCTTTGGTATGGCTGTTATTGGCAGAACCTTAGAAGACCAAGGCTTTCGTGTAGGCATTATTGCGCAACCTGATTGGCATAATAAAGACGATTTTTTACGTTTGGGTAAGCCTAATCTGTTTTTTGGTGTCGCCGCAGGCAACATGGATTCCATGATAAATCATTATACTGCCGACAAAAAAAGGCGTTCTGATGATGCCTATACCGCAGGTAATGTTGGTGGTAAGCGACCTGACCGCGCTGTTACCGTTTACGCTCAACGTTGTCGCGAAGCTTTTAAAGGCGTGCCTATTGTTATTGGCTCTATCGAAGCCAGCTTACGGCGTTTAGCACATTATGATTATTGGAGCGATACAGTAAAACGCTCTGTATTAATGGATTCAAAAGCGGATATGTTGTTATTTGGTAATGCTGAGCGCGCCATTATTGAGCTTGCTCATCGCCTTGCTGATGGCCAGCCTATCAACACTATTCGTGATATTCGCGGTACGGGCTTTATGCTGAATGAGCCACTTGCCGGCTTTAGTGAAATTGACTCAACCCATATAGACACCCCTGGAGTGGTAGAACCCCACATCAACCCTTACCAAGAAGTTAACAGTAATAGTTGTGCCGAGAACTCTACTAATGCACAAAATGCTGCGGACAAACAGGACGCAGCGCAGCCGGTAAAATTAATTGGCTTTAAAGCCCCCACACACGATAACAAAGACAGCAAACGTTTTATTCGTCT
>CBDUPS010000280.1:0-3094 GCA_965369155.1 uncultured Spongiibacteraceae bacterium | reverse complement strand
GCTAACGCACTAAACGACACCTAAAAACTTTACATTAAAAACGAGTTCTCATAACAGTTAATTCTACGAACCAAGTTCGCATTTGCTTTGGCCGCAGTAATAATTACTACGGCTTTTTATTTTTAGTAAAATTATCTTATTTTCAGTTAGTTAGCAAATGCTCTTTTTCTTTGCTTCAGAATTATGTGAATGCGGCTGTTTTACAAATGCGGTGTAGCACTTTTTAACTGATTGTTTTACTTATGGTTTGTTTTCTTCGCCGCTTTATTTTTATATTAGGCTTAATAAGCACCGTTAAAAACTACCGCTAACACCTAAATAAACGCCTCGGGGTTCGCCCACAAAGTAACGGTATTGTCCAAAGGCAAAGTCGGCGCGTTGGGCGTATTCTTCATTAAGCAAATTTTGCAGGCGTAGGCTTAGTTGCCACTGCGGGTTTACCTGCCATAAGGTGCGTAGGTGTAATACGTTGTGGCCTGGGTATTTGTGTTTGTTGGCGGGGTCTAGGTAGTAAGCACCCATGTTTTGCCATTCTAGTTCGGAGGATAGGGCAGGGGTTATTTTCCAGTTAAGGCGTAGACTGGATAATCGCCGTGGGGCGGTGTCGATGTCGTTGCCATCTAGGTTTTGGTTGGAGGTTGCCAGCCAATCACTGCCTTGGTATTTGTGTCGGGCGAAGCTTATGCTTGAGTTTAGTTGTAGGGTGTCGGTTATATGAAGGGTTGTTTCTAATTCTACCCCATAGTGTTTTGAGCGGCCGTCGCCAATATATTGTTGATTGCTGTCTTGCACGATAATGTGTTTTTTCTGCATCACAAAGGCGGAGCTACTCCACGCTAACCATTGGTGGTAACCGCGATAACCTATTTCAATATTGTGTAGGGCAACGGAGTCTAGGTTGGCGTTGGCTTGGTTGTTTTGTAGACGATAGAGTTCGGTGGTTTGTGGTGCTCTTTGCCCTGTGGCATACCGTGCATAAAGGGTTTGCGATGGGGTAAGTTGCTGGGTAAGGCTAACCGACGAAGACCAGTTCTCAAAAGTATCTACGGTGTCTTTGGGGCGATAAAAACGGCAGTTGGTAACGCCTATGGCACAGCTGCTTCCGACAGAGAGCTGGTTGTTGTAGTTATAACGAAGGTGGTCATAGCGTAACTGCCAGGCGATAGTGGTGTTGTCTAATGCTTGCCATTGCCAGTTAAGCCAAGGGGCTAAAAGGGTTGAGTTTACTTGGTAGTTGTAATGCAGGCCTTGGGGTTGGCTGGGTGAAAAAGGCTTGGCTTGAAATTCTTTTAACCAGCCTTGGGTGTATTCGGTATCCATTCCCCAACGCCATTGTTGGCTAGCGTGTTGATATTGATTAGCCAATTGAATGCCAATGCTTTCGTGGCCATTATCTTCTTGGGCTTTCCACGGTAAAAAGTGTTGTAAAAAAGCCATGTCGGTTTTGCGGTAATAAGGGGTAACCGACCATGAGTAACTACTATTAACTTGGTAGTTAATCTGGCTAGAAAGATGCCATGATTTCCAGTCTCTAAAGGCTTCGGGGTTGGGGTTATTTTTTATTTGGTTATCGTTTTTATAAATGCCTTTAGTACCTTGAATAAAACCGGCGGTTTCTTGGTTTAGTTGAATAAAACGCCCTTGGGTTGTGATGGAGAGTTGCTCGTCTTCATAGTGATGTTTGGCAAACAGTTTATGTTGCGAGAAACCTGATTCATCCTGAAAGCCATCGTCTTTGGTGGTATTTAGTTGCACAAGATAACCGTGCTTGCCTTGGGTATTGCCGTACTGGTATTTAAGGCGATTCCAGTTATGGGGGCCGCTTTCTAGGCTTATGTTTGTTTGCCGTGTTTTAGGGGTGTTAGGCGATAGCACGTTAATAACCCCATGCACCGCATTAGAACCATAAGTAGCACTTGCAGGGCCTCGTAGTACTTCAACCGACTCTGCTTGTTCACTCATGGTGTCGATGAGTTGGTTAATGTTGCAAAACCCTTGGGCGCGAACAGGAATACTATCTTGCAGCATTAAAAAAGCACCACAGGCACCGGCACCGGTAAACACAGGGGAGCGAATAGCGGTTAAATGTTCTTGGCCATTGCCGTGGGTAATCCATGTGCCAGCTACTTGGTTAAGGGAGTCGCTAATATGCTCGTGGGCGTTTTGGGTAAGTTGTTGGTTTGATACTTGGCTAATCGCCAGAGGGGTTGTAAGCCAAGAGTCGGCAGTACGGTTACCAGTAACCACGGTGGTTTCTAATACAGGTTCACTAAAGCTGTTAACCGCAATCAGTAGTGTTATAAAAGAGATAGAAATGGTGGTTACATTTTTAAAAAACATCATTTTATTATTTATTAGGTAAGTGATTTTTTATTTGTTGCATGCCTTCAGCGGTTGCTAAAAAAACGCCATGCTCGGTAATAAAGCGTGTTACTAATTTGGCTGGCGTTACATCAAATGCATAGTTAGCCACCTGTGTGTTTTTAGGGGCTACATGAATATGAGTGAGTTGGTTGTTATCGCTCATTCCGGCAATTTGCAAAATTTCACTGGGGTCGCGTTGCTCGATGGGCACTTCTTTAACGCCGTCTTTAATCGTCCAATCAATGGTGCTGGTAGGCAGTGCTACATAAAACGGCACGTTGTTATCAACGGCGGCAAGTGCTTTTAGGTAGGTGCCAATTTTATTGCATACGTCTCCATTGGCAGTGGTGCGATCGGTGCCAACAATACACATATCTACCAGTTGGTGCTGCATTAAGTGGCCACCGGTGTTGTCGGTAATTAAGGTACAGGGAACGCCATGGTTTTGTAGTTCCCACAGCGTAAGGTAGCCTTGGTTGCGGGGGCGGGTTTCATCAACCCATACATGCACAGGAATACCCGCATCATGGGCTTTATAAATAGGGGCTAGTGCGGTTCCCCAATCAACAGTGGCTAACCAACCGGCATTGCAATGAGTAAGAATATTAACCGGGCGCTTCTCGGTTTGGTTGTCGTAACATTGTTTAATAAGGGTTAAGCCGTTATCACCAATCGCGCTACCAATGGCTTTGTCTTCTTGGGTGAGTTGTTGGGCGAGTTTTTTTGCCTC
>CBDUPS010000279.1:0-3095 GCA_965369155.1 uncultured Spongiibacteraceae bacterium | reverse complement strand
AGGATGGCAAGTAATCAACAGTAGGATAACTGGTAGCAATAGCGGTTAATAAAAGCGTAGTAAAGCAGAGGGCAGTTTATGATCTTAAAAGATAAAGTGGTTATTGTATCGGGCATTGGCCCGGGTTTAGGGCAAGAGCTATCAACGCTTTGTGCTAAAGAGGGTGCTAAAGCATTAGCTATTTGCTGTCGTACTGAGTCTAAGCTTGATGTGGCAGAAGAAGAAATTCGTAGCCTTGGTTTAGAACTGCCTATAGTCAAAATGTCAGTCGATATTTCTGATCGTAGCCAATGCGATGCTTTTGTTAGCCGAGTTGTAGCCGAGTTTGGCCAAATAGATTGCCTTATTAATAGTGCGTTTATTCCCGGTAACTTTACCCCTGTTGAAATGGCCGATTTTGACGACTGGCGTAAAACACTCGATGTAAACCTATTTGGCACTTTAAATTTAACCCAAGCGGTTATCCCTACCATGAAAAAACAAGGTAAAGGTTCGGTTGTTATGGTGAACACCATGGTAACTCGCAAGCCTATGCCGTATCAGGGTGGTTATGGTATGTCGAAGGCGGCATTGGCCTCGGCAACATCGCATCTTGCCTTAGAGTTGGGTGGCGCGGGTATTCGGGTTAACTCAACCTTTATGGGTTGGATGTGGGGGCCATCGGTTGAAGGTTACCTAGAAGGTGAGGCAAAACGTTCAGGTGTTGAGGTTGCTAAACTACGCAAAGGTATCGCTAAAAATATTCCTATAGGTGATATCCCAGAAGATGGTGATTGTGCCAAGGCGGTGGTGATGTTGGCATCTGATTATGCCAGTGCGGTAACAGGCGCCTGTTTAGATGTGAACGGTGGAGAATGGCTACCTCACTAATTTGGTTAGTCTCATGACGCAACCTATTACTAAGGCACAAGCCATAAGCCCACTGTTAGATAAACTGTTGCTAGCGGTTTATCAGGGTCCATTAGAAGAAACCCCTTGGTTGGGGTTTCTTAATCTTTTATGTCAATCGGTACAATCTGACTACGCCACATTAATGTTGCGTCCACCCAAAGAAGGGGACACCGGAGCGGTATTAAATGCGGTGGTTGCCTCAGATAATATTTATAACGATTACAACAATCATTATTTCTCCCTCGACCCCTTTGTTGACTTACCCCCGGGTAAAGCCTTTTGTTTACGTGAATTAGTAAGCGAAGACGAATTAGCCCAAAGTCCATTTTTTCAGCACTATATGAAACCGGTAGGGGTGCATTACATTATGGGGGCCGATATGTCGGTTGCTGACGGGATAAATGCCCGTTTGCGTGTGACCCGTCAACAAAGCTCACCTGCTTTCGGTGAGCAAGAAAAGCACCTTGTTGAGTTACTATTACCACACCTTCAGCAAGCCATTACCTTGCATCGGCATTTGTGTCAGGCACAAACCGAGCGTAGGTTGTTTGCCGGAGCGGTGGAGCAATTACAAATTGGTGCCATTGTCTTAAACGAAAAACAGCACATTATTCAGAGCAATAAAGTCGCGGATGAGTTAATTGGCGCATCTGATTTATTATTTGTAAAAAATAATGGCTTACAGGTGGGTAATCCCCAGCAAAACGAACAATTTAAAGCTACCATTGCGGAGGTTTTTGCCGCTCATCAACGTAGTGAGCCGGGCTTTGTGCGTGCCTTTCGCTTAGAAAAAAGCACCTCGTTAGGTAGCTTAGGGCTTTTAATACGCCCAGTACCTAAGCTTGAAAGTTCTGAGAGTTACGATAACCCTTCGGTAGTTATTTTTATTAGTGATCCAGAACAAAACCGCCCAGTATCGAGTAAAATTTTAGGTCAGCTATTTGCTTTTACCCCTGCCGAATCTGAGTTGGCTTTGTTATTAGCCCATGGTTTAACCATTGATGAAGCCTGTAGTGAATTAAACGTGTCACGCAATACGGCAAAATCTCATTTAAGTGCCATGTTCTCTAAAACAGGGGTAACCCGACAAACCCAATTAGTGCGCCTTGTACTTAAAAGTGTGGTGTCTTTTGGGGCATAAGGGGCTGTTGATCACTACCTCTTGAAGCATACATCGTTTACCTGTACTGTATATATAAACAGTCACCACTAACGTTATTAGCAACGTGCTGAATCATGCCAAATCAATCTCCGCCACTTGCCTGTAAGAGCATTTCTGCAGAAAAAAAGCAGCGTAAAATTATTCACTGTGATTGCGATTGTTTTTTTGCCGCTGTTGAAATGCGTGATGATGCTTTACTAAAAGGTAAGCCGGTTGCCGTAGGAGGCAGTGCAAAGGGGCGTGGGGTAATTGCCACCTGTAATTATGAAGCGCGTCGCTTTGGTGTGCATTCGGCGATGGCCACAGGCTACGCTAACAAGCTGTGCCCTGATTTAATTCTTATTCCCCCTGACTTTGAAAAGTACCGACAAGCCAGCCAACATATCCAAGGCATTTTTTATCAATATACCGATTTAGTTGAGCCGCTATCGTTAGATGAGGCTTTTTTAGATGTGAGTGATGCAGAGCATTGTTTAGGCAGTGCTACGCTGATGGCGCAGGCAATAAAACAGCAGGTAGTTAAACAGGTGGGGATTACCATATCCGCAGGAGTCGCCCCTAATAAATTTTTAGCCAAAGTCGCCAGTGATTGGCAAAAACCCGATGGTTTGTTTGTAATTACCCCAGATAAAATTTCAGCATTTATGCCCGACTTACCCCTTAAAAAAATCCCCGGGGTGGGTAAAGCCATGCAGCAACGCTTAGAGAAAATGGGGCTGCGCACCTGTGCCGATGTACAAAAGCAATCGGTTTTTGATTTAGTAAAACATTTTGGAAAAATGGGACGCCGATTACATGAGCTTTCTTTTGGGCTGGATAATCGCCCCGTAGAAGTAGAGCGTGCCAGAAAATCCGTTAGCGTTGAACGTACTTTTTCTAAAGACTTACATAGCAGCAAACAAATAGCAGAGGCATTAACGGCACTGTATGAAAAACTCCAACAAAGACTACCAGATACCGATGATGTGCTTTTGGATTACAAGGGCATATTTGTAAAACTAAAGTTTAGTGACTTTACCAGCAAAACCATGGAGCGAGCCGA
>CBDUPS010000278.1:0-3103 GCA_965369155.1 uncultured Spongiibacteraceae bacterium | reverse complement strand
ATAACACCATCATTAGCAATAGGTTGGTCAATACTAATGTTGGCATAAGTATCAATGACGATACCAAGAGTTGTTGTAAAGGGGTTGCTATTTGATGCAATACCTGTAGCAGCTATCTGATGCTCACCATCGCTTAATTGAGGTAATGTCATTTGCCAATAGCCTGTAGCATCAGCTGTAGCACTACCTAAGTTTCCATCAATATTACTGCTAACATCAACCGTTACCCCTGCGTTTGCTAAACCCAAATAGCCTTCAACCGTTGGGGTATCATCCTTCGTTATATTGTCCTTTATCCATCCACCTGTATCACTTGCAGGTAAAAGAGAAAATAACATTAGCTCAATGGAGCTGTCAGCCCCTACAACATCTTCTGCAACATTGCCTTGTTTATCAGATGCAGTGGCCGTTATTGATACCGGTCCAGGAGCTAATCCAATCGATCCCGTTGCACCCCAAACACCGTTACTCACATTGGTTGTCCATGTTACGGTATGATTATTACTATCGGTTATTTCAACAATTACTTGCCTGTTATTCTCTATACCAGACACCGTACCGTTAACACTAAATTTACCGTTAATAGTGCCTGTTTGCTCAATAGTTATTTCTGCAAATGTATCAATTTCAACCGTTGTTGTATCGATGGCAGCGTAACCCTCAGGGGTTATTGCTGTGATGGTTATGGTGTGTAAGCCTTCGCTTAACTCGGGCGCAGTAAAAAACCAACTGCCGTTTCCATCGGCTATCGCCTGCCCTGCAAGGTTGCCATCTATATCACTATTAAAAGTAATCTCGGTGCCAGAAACCAGTGAACTAAAGCTACTTTCAAATGTAGGCGTAATATCATTGGTAATCACATCACCGGTATAACCAGAGTTACTCTCATCAGATAGAGAAAACTCAAATAGCGAATTGACTAAAGAACCATCAGCGGCAATAGCATCCTGTGCCACATTACCTGCTTTATCACTAACACTCGCCTCAACAGCTATTGGCCCCAAGGCTAATGCTTTAAAACCTGCGAGTGATACATCAACATTAGCTTCCCATACTCCAGCAGATGTCGTTGTGGTTAATTCTAGAGTATCGTTATTACTGTCAGTTAAAACGAGAGTAACCGTCTGACCATCATGAACACCTGCTGTAGTACCACTTAATGTAAAAGGCTCGTTAATAATGCCGTTGTTAGCAACTGGCTCATTAATGGTAATGACAGCGTAAGTATCAATGCCTAGCTTAATTGTTTCGGTGGTTACCGTGGTATCAGGAGCTGTAATAGTCGCGGTAATCCAATTATTGCCTTGGCTTAACTGGGGTAATGTCATCTGCCAAATGCCATCGGTACCTACTGTAGTTGTACCTAAGACCCCATCTAAATTACTACTTAACTCAACCGTTAATCCCACTTTATCTAAGCCAGCATAAGCCTCAATAGTTGGCGTATCATCACTGGTAAAATTATCTATGTTAGATGAACCTAAATCACTGCTTTCTAAAAGATTAATTTTGGTAATTACAACAGAACCATCAGCAGCAATAATATCTTGAGCTACATTACCAGCATTATCGGTAACACTCGCCACTACTGATAAACGCCCTACAGATAACTCTTCTATATGCCTGTTTAAAATATCAATGGACCAAGTGCCATCAGTTGCAACATAGGTATTTAACTCAACGGTACCACTATCTTTATCCGTTAATACAACTGTTACTGCTTGATTACTTTCTATACTTGTGGATGTTCCCGTTAATGTAAAAGCTCCTTCAATAGCACCATCGTTAGCAATCGGTTGGTCAATACTTATCTCTGCAACGGTATCGATATCAACAGTGGTAGTGCTAGTAGCAACAAAGCCTTCTGGTGAAGTACTGGTGACCGTAATAGTGTGGAAGCCATCGGTTAATTCTGGTGCAGTAAAAAGCCAACCGCCGTTTCCATCAGATATTGCCTGCCCTGCAAGGTTACCGTCTATGTCGCTATGGAAGGTAATCACTGTACCTGAAACCAAAGAGCCTGAATTACTTTCAAAGGTGGGGGTCGAATCACTCGTTAAAATATCATACTTATTCCCTGAGTTACTCTCATCAGTAAGATGAAAATCAAATTCAAAAAATGCATTAACAACACTACCATCGGCGGCAATAGTCTCTTGTGCCACATTACCTGCTTTATCCATAACACTTACATCAACTGCAATAGGCCCCACTCCCAAACCTGCAAGGTCTGCCTCAGAAACATTAACACTCCAAGCATCGGAGGATACTGCTGCATACTCTGTTACCGTTTTATTATCACTGTCGGTTAACACCACCGTAACTTGTTGACCGTTTCTTACCCCTGCGGTGGCGCCACTTAATATAAAAGCTCCCTCAATAACACCGTTATTGGCAAGTGGTTGGTCAATACTAATCACCGCATAGGTATCTATACCTAATTTAATAGTCTCTGTCGTTACGCTGGAATCCGGTGCAGTAATGGTGGCGGTAATCCAGTTATTGCCTTGGCTTAATTGCGGTAATGTTATTTGCCAAATACCATCGGCACCTACTGTTGTACTACCTAACACACCATCTAAATTACTGGTAAAGTCAACCGTGGCACCAGACAATGCCGTTCCTGCAAAGCCTGCCAAAGTGGGAGTATCATCACTGGTTAAGTTATCGTTATTTGATACGCCTAAGTCACTACTGGCTAATAAATCGATAGGTAATGTGGTTGGCATGGGGAAGACCTTTTAAAATAATAAACACTGTTTTTTAACAAGGTATGAAAAAAAACGGTTAACTATACACTAAAAGTAGCCCATTGACTTTAAACAAGCAAGCAAGCAAGCAAGCAAAAAAGAGTATTAATGAAAGTCGTTATAAATGTGGGGGAATAAAAAACCGCTTACTCAAAACTAAGTAAACGGCTTTTATTTTGTTTTAACCTCTTATCCTACACACTACAACCGCGCATCCTAAAGATCACCCTTCGACAGGCTCAGGGCGAACGGAGGTGATTTTTTTGATTACCGTACTCCTGAAGATGACCCTTCGACTGGCTCAGGGCGAACGGAGGTGATTTTTTTGATTACCGTACTCCTGAAGATGACCC
>CBDUPS010000277.1:0-3129 GCA_965369155.1 uncultured Spongiibacteraceae bacterium | reverse complement strand
GAACAGCCCGGCCACGAACCCGGCCAGGGCCCCGCCCGCCGGCCCCTCGCGGAGCGCCGCCAGAATGACGAGCGCGAACGGCAGGTCCGGCCGGGCGTCCAGAAACCCGATCCGCGGCACCAGCGTGGTCTGCAGGGCCACCAGGAACCAATCTAAGTATCTTGGTCATCTCGCCGTCTTGCTGTAAAACCGCGCCAATACCTTCTAACGATAGCGACATCGCAATATTAAATTGCTCAACATCATCGGGAGAAAGGTAGCTGGTATGAGGGTCAAAAACACTGGTA
Organism: uncultured Spongiibacteraceae bacterium; assembly: GCA_965369155.1. Classification (GTDB taxonomy): domain Bacteria; phylum Pseudomonadota; class Gammaproteobacteria; order Pseudomonadales; family CBDUPS01; genus CBDUPS01. Next base: position 2,842 of record CBDUPS010000277.1, on the reverse strand, counting down.
ACACTATTAAAAAATAAAGCTACGCCATCATCGGGGCTTAACTGTTGTAAGCGATTAAGCTGCATTTTATAGCGTTTTTGTAAGCGTGAAACAATATCGTCGTTGGCAGAACCACTTAACTTTAAAGAAAGAATTTCAGACTTAAGACGTAGGTGCCACAGGTTATCAAGCTCTTGTTGTGTGGCTGGCCATTGCGCCTCTTTGCGATCTTTTTCTAAAACATCATCTTTACTAAAGTCTAATTGGTTAATTAACTCGGGTAATTGATTGACTACATTTGTGGTACGAGTAATAGAGCGCTGTTTAAATAAATTAAATATCACTAAAGCTCTCGATGTGTCACCGCGAACTAAACCATCATCTAGGCTTTTTTTAATGGGCTCAAAACTGTCTATATCAGACTGTAAAAAATAAAGCTTTTGTGGATCGAGGCTTTTTATCCACTGATCAAATACCGCAACAGACATATCATCATCAATGGATTTGCGTAAGTAATGGCGTTTAGAAAGATAATGAACCAGCTCCTGAGTGGTATCTTTCCAGCGGGAATCAAGTTCTTGGCTCTTTTCAACCGTAAACGCATAACTGGAGAGTGATAGCGTAAAAACAAAAGAGGTTAATAAAGCAAAAGCTGTGCGGCGAGTCAGTAGAGTCATAGAGGCTTAAAGGTTCGTTAATCTAAAAGAAGAGGGTAATGATAACAAATTTACCTAAAGGAATGTATCAAGTAACTCCTTCGTAAAATAGCATTAATAACCTTACTTTAGGTGATAAGATAATGCCTATATAAACACAAAGTCTCAAGATCTTACCGCTGCCATGATATTGATTTAATATGGCTAATCGGTAGGCTAATCCATTTGTTTTATGCATCAGGAGCGGTAATACTGTTCAATTGTCCTATCTATTTTGCGTTTAATAGATAAAATCCAACACGTTATTTAACTAAGAGAGAGCCTTATGTCCGATCAATTTATCAAATCGAAAGCCGCCATTGCTTGGGGGCCTAATCAGCCACTTTCTATAGAAGAAATTGACGTTATGCTACCTAAGGCCGGCGAAGTGCTGGTGCGAATAGTAGCAACAGGGGTTTGCCATACCGATGCTTTTACGCTGTCAGGTGATGACCCTGAAGGTATCTTTCCTGCCATTTTAGGCCATGAAGGTGGCGGTATTGTTGAACAAGTAGGTGCAGGGGTTACCAGTGTAAAAGTAGGGGATCATGTGATTCCACTGTACACACCAGAATGTGGCGAATGTAAGTTTTGTACCTCGGGTAAAACTAACTTGTGCCAAAAAATTCGCGAAACCCAAGGCAAAGGCTTAATGCCCGATGGCACAACACGCTTTTATAAAGATGGTCAGCCTATTTTTCATTACATGGGGTGCTCAACCTTTTCAGAATACACCGTGTTACCTGAGATTTCTTTGGCGAAAGTAAACCCAGAGGCAGCTCTTGAAGAAGTTTGTTTATTAGGCTGCGGGGTTACAACGGGTATGGGTGCGGTAATGAATACCGCTAAAGTTGAAGAAGGGGCCACCGTTGCCATCTTTGGTTTAGGCGGCATTGGTTTATCTGCGGTTATTGGGGCAACCATGGCAAAGGCGTCACGAATTATCGCCATTGATATTAATGAACGTAAATTTGAGTTGGCTCGCAAACTTGGTGCTACTGACTGTATTAACCCTAAAAATTTCGACAAACCTATTCAAGAAGTTATTGTTGAACTAACCGATGGCGGCGTTGATTATTCGTTTGAATGTATTGGCAACGTTAATATTATGCGCTCGGCATTAGAGTGCTGCCATAAAGGCTGGGGCGAATCGGTAATTATCGGCGTTGCCGGTGCCGGGCAAGAAATATCCACACGGCCATTTCAATTAGTCACCGGTCGGGTATGGAGAGGTTCTGCATTTGGTGGTGTAAAAGGGCGCTCAGAATTACCTGAATATGTAGAGCGTTATTTAGCTGGTGAATTTACATTAGATGACTTTATTACCCATACCATGAAGCTTGAAGACATTAATAAAGCATTTGATTTAATGCATAAAGGCGAAAGCATTCGTACGGTTATTCATTATTGATGAATAGATAGAAAGACCAAGAAAAGATGATGGAAGACAATAATTAATGAAACTTAGGTATATTCTCTTTTTTTTATTCTGGGGAGGGATATTTTTTACCTTTATTATATCAATGTTTAATTGTGAAAGTTTGAATGGCGGCCGTTGTAATATGACTTTAGAGAACACCAATGTATGGGTGTTTTTCTCAACATTTATAATGTTTTTTATAAGCTTGGGTTCTGGATGGTTTCTTGCTAAATGTCCTAGTTGTGGAAAAACCTTTGGGCAGAAAGTATTTGATTTGAAAGGACTTAAAACTTGCTCTAAATGTATGGGGGTAAATTAATTGAGTATTAATAGGGCTTATTTTTTTACAGGTTTAGTATCCTCGATAATTGTTATGATTTTATTATCCATACTTGATTTATCAAAAGCTGACTATGTTGTTCATTCTAAAATTTCTATATCAATTTTAGTGGCACTGATCAGCTTAATGTTAATTCCATATATTTTTCTGAATAAGGCATCTAATGAACTTGAAGAAAAGATTGGTCGTTGCTTCTGTAATAGTTGGCTTGTTTGTATTTTATCTCATTGTAGTAAGATATCTTCCAGAGCTACGAATAATTACAGTGCTAGTTTTTTTATTTATAGCCGTGTGCTTTGATAGGTACATAAAGAAAAAATAATACGATAGATGCGACGAAGGAGTAGCTTTTCCAAAAGGATAAAGGCAACGGCTATCATTACTCCAAACTAACAGGATCAGATATAG
>CBDUPS010000276.1:0-3158 GCA_965369155.1 uncultured Spongiibacteraceae bacterium | reverse complement strand
ACCCTTTTGACTCTAGCCAACAGGGTTATTTATCGTTTGTAAACCATATATATGGTAAAACTATTTTTAGATCTCCAAGTATTATATGCGGGTTATTTATTGCGTATGTTTACATCAATAACAATCAACTAAAGCACTTTGCAGAATCTTCAAAAAAACTACTTTGGATTCCTGTTATAGGGCTAAGCATTATCATTCTGCCGGTAACTAATTCTTTTTACTCTCCTTCCGTATTAGTTCATTTTTTATCTCATTTTTTTGTTTCTTTTTTCTTATCTATTATTATTTTTTATGCTCTATTCTGTGACAAAATATTTATAAGTAAGTTTTTGGAATCCGGCTACTGGCTTCCTACCGCCCGACTCTCTTACAGTTTATACCTCATGCACCCAATAGCATTTATAATGATTTTAAATAAATACCCAAGCTTAAATCTCAATGAAAGTGACTGGAATATAACTCTTTTATTTATAAGCATGCTAGTTACTACCATTATGTTAGCCACCGTACTCCACATAACAATAGAAAAACCATTTATGAATGTACGAAAAAAGAGCACTATAAAGATAGCCAAATAAAAGTATTCAGCCACAATAAACTATATATTTTTATAATCTGTCCTCTAGGCATTTCACTATTTCTTTATGGCTTATCTCTATAATTAAAACTGTTTTATACGGAGACTGCTTGCCTTTTGCTACTTGTACATTGGATACAGGTAAAGAGAAAGTCTCAGCTAATAAGCGCTCAACTTCTTTATTCGCCTTACCCTTTTCTGGCGGGGCATTAACTCTTATTTTTAAAATATCACCAAGCCAGCCACATAATTGTGAGGTTGCCGCACCGGGCACTACTTTTATTTTTAGCTGTACAGGCTCACTCATTATTAAATAACCCTTTTTATGGGCGCTGTTTTCTCACTATATTATTAATGCCACTGTATTCCCCAGCCCCTAATCGTGCTAATGGGTTTACAGCGTGAGCATTAATTTTTAATCGACCCTCATGATTCTCAACAACATCATCATTTAAATAAAGAGACTGCACCCGTAAAAAAACAAGTTGTTGAGCTGCTGTGTCTAATGATTTTATTTCATCTAACACACAAGCATATGCTATTGGTGCAGAGGTTAAACGTGGTAACGAAAAGCCCTCTAATACCTGTGTTTTTAAATTCAAACGCGACACTTCTGAATCATTAGCTGGCAACTCTGCAGAAGATGCATTCAGCATATCCATATCATCCATCGAGGCAATATGTATAACTGCCTTACCAGTACGCTTTATATTCACTAAGGTATCTTTATTTGTTCCATCACTTTTTTTACCTATAGAAACCATCAGTAATGCTGGGCTTGAAGATACCGCCGTAAAATAAGAAAAAGGTGCCACGTTAAAAGTAGTATCTGTATTCTCTGTGAGGATCCATGCTATAGGCCGTGGAATTATCGTTTGTGTCATTAAGTGATAAATTCGACTACCTGACATTTCTGTAAAATCAACAATCATTATAAACCCTTACTATTGCAGCATTTTTTATTAGGCCTATAACCGCTTATGCTGAAGCAGTGGCATCTGTTGACGAATATCATTGAGCTTACTTAAGTCGATAGTTGAAATAGCCACTCCAGGACTTTCTTCTAATGAATCTAAGACAACACCCCAAGGACTAATAATTTGGGAATGACCCCATGTTTGTCGACTCTCATCATACCAACCACACTGATCAGCGGCTAAAACATAACATTGTTGCTCAATAGCCCTTGCACGAAGTAATGGTTGCCAATGCGCTTTGCCGGTTGTGTAAGTAAAGGCTGAGGGGATACAAATAATTTCTGCACCCTTTAAGCGCAACTGAGCAAATAGTTCAGGAAAGCGTAAATCATAGCAGATAGCCAAACCAACCTTACCCACAGGGGTATCAACCACAACAAGCTCATTACCTGCTTCAAAGATATCAGATTCTCGATACCTGCCTTTTTTATCCGAAATCTCTGCATCAAATAAATGAATTTTTTCATAAGAGGCTACTTCAGTACCATTCTCATTAAAAACAGAACATACCGAGTAAAACTTTCCACTTTCTGCTGCTACCGGTATCGCCCCAGCCACAATCCACATTTGATGTTTCTTACCCCAACTGGCAATACGTTCTTTGTAAGACTTTTCTTTTGCTATGTGACTAAACTTTTCTTGATCTAATGTTAAAAACATTTCAGGTAGCACCACTAACTTGGCACCATTTTGTGCGGCTATAGCAATACTCTGCTCCACTTGTTGTAAATTATGTTGTATATCTTTTTGGGTATTGGTTTGAATAACTGCTACTCGGTGATTCATTTAATTCTCCTGTAAAATAAAATCAACACCATCACTTTGCACGATGTATTGATTGTTTTTTTGTTGCGCCACATCGACTAGTTGATACCAAGCCGAGCGTGTAATTCGAGCAAAAAGTCCTGCGCCTAAGTTAACCGCCGGTTGGGGCTCTTGCTGTGAGCCCTGCATGACCAATGGTGACTCTTTACCAAGTAAAACTAATTTATTGGTGTTTAATCGCAGCCATATTTTTTGAAAGCCATCTTTGGTCTCAATTGCCTCAACATGGGCAATAAAAGGTAAATCTTCAACGGTGATAGCCATTTTTTCGACAGGTGTTTTTAAATAATATGTATCACCCTCTTTAATCAATACAGAAGCCAATAAATTCACTAACGGTAAACGAGTAATTTCACCACCTTCGTGAATCCAGCGTCCATCGGCTTTGATACAAATATCAACTTCACCCACATGCTCTGGATTCCATTGATCTAGTGGTGGCTTGGAAGATTGATCTTGTTCAGCAAGCTCTGTTAATAAATTATCAATAAAGGCGGACATAAAAAATCTCTTTGTTTTTGTACTACTATAAAGTCTACCATTCACAGATACAAAAAAGGCAGACTTTAAAAGCCTGCCTTTTTAATTTCATTCAAGCTTGGATTAATCTCTGCATAAAACGCGCACGTTAATCACATCGTCGAGTGCTCTAATAGCCGCTAGTGCATCATCTGCTGGACGAACTTCTAGATCAATCAAGTTGTACGCAATATCATCACGACTACGATTACTCATATCCACTACGTTAATATTTTGCTCTGATAATACCGCTAAAATAT
>CBDUPS010000275.1:0-3166 GCA_965369155.1 uncultured Spongiibacteraceae bacterium | reverse complement strand
TCCTTTCTGGGCGATAAGAGTCTGTGACTGACTTCCACTTTAGATAAACCCAAGCACCAAACTGCGTATAAGAGGCAAACTTATCAAATTGGGCTTCTTCTTTCCATGCGGCCACCACAAACTGCACGCCTAGCGCTGGAGGAATTGGATCATTAAGTACATACACCAATAAAACCAAATCAGGGTTATAGTTTTTCACTTTTGTTTTATACAGCTCAAGCTCAGCCTCGGTTCCATAGCTACTCACGGCAAAATTATAAACTTCATATTTAGTGCCATCAGATATGCCGTTACTATTTAAGCTATTTTCTAGCAATGTCGCAAAATTATCGTTGCGCTCAACACCATAGCCATAAGCAACCGAATCCCCTATCAATGCAATTCGAAAAGTATTTTTAGGCTTATTTATAACAAAATCTACTCCTCTGTGTCCTACATTATTCACATTTGGAGCATTGGCTTTATACTCAAGAAACAACTTTTTATTCTTGCTTCTCACTGGCTTGCCATTTACATGAGCGTTTTTTGGGCTTGCTTTTTTTAACGATTGTTTTGAATAGACTGGTAAGTATTCCAAATGTTGCAGCCCGCGAATAACGCCCTCTAACAGTAATAAACACAGAGTTAACGAAACGAGAACCACAACACTATTAATTAATATTTTTTTCAAGAGTATTCTCTAGTTATAGGAAATAATGAGTAATATTATAAATACGTTTATTTTATGCTTTACCGCTAAACGCTTTCAAAAATTATTTTTTTCTTGTAGCCTTATCGGTAAATAGGCCATTAGCGTAACCGAATAGTCAAAAAAAGGGTAGCAATATGGATCATAGAGATGGTGAGCACGGGAGCATTCCTAATCGCTCCGGACGATTTTTTTGTGTTGATGGGGAATGGTTTGTTTCAACCCGTGAGGGCAAGCCTATAGGGCCTTTTGCCTCAGAAGATGAAGCGAAAATAGAATTAAATAATTTTATCGACTTTGTTTCTATGGCTGAGCCTGAACTATTGGTAAGATATTTTACCTCTTTTTTTCAGGAATCCAGTGAGGCTGATGAGTAAAACGCGGCACTTAAATCAATCTAACAGCCCATTAAGCGCTTATGCTCTACTCCAAAATTATTAAACCCTCTCACCAATTACTTTTATCGCTATATCCGCATTTCGATAGACTGTGCTGCCATAAATGCTTTGGCTTCAGAAATACTATATTCACCAAAATGAAAAATGCTCGCCGCTAATACCGCATCGGCTTTACCGATTTTTACGCCATCAACCAAATGCTGTAAGTTACCCACACCACCTGATGCAATAACCGGCACACACACAGCCTCGCTAACCGCTCGCGTTAAGGCTAAATCAAAACCACGCTTTACACCGTCTTGGTCCATACTGGTTAACAGAATTTCACCGGCACCAAAGGCAACCATTTTCTTTGCCCATTCTACCGCATCAATACCTGTCGCTTTGCGGCCACCATGGGTAAAAATCTCCCAATGGTCATCAACTTGCTTAGCATCAATGGCTACCACAATACATTGCGAACCAAAGCGCGCAGCGGCCTCTTTAACAAATTCGGGTCGATAAATTGCCGCGGTATTAATGCCCACTTTATCGGCTCCGGCATTAAGCATTTTACGGATATCCGCTAACTCGCGAATACCGCCACCGACCGTTAAAGGGATAAAAATCTCTCCAGCAATCTGCTCTACCATATGTAATGTGGTTTCGCGGTCTTCATGGCTTGCGGTGATATCTAAAAAAGTAATTTCATCAGCACCTTCTTCGTTGTAACGCCGAGCCACCTCAACCGGATCACCAGCATCACGGATATCAACAAACTGTACGCCTTTGACAACCCGGCCATTATCCACATCAAGACAGGGAATAATTCGTTTAGCTAAACCCATTAGGCACCTCGTTCATCGCAATAACGCTGTGCTTCGCTGACATCTAGCGTGCCTTCATAAATAGCTCTACCGGTAATGACCCCATTAATGCCTTCTGCTGCAACCGCTTGTAACTTTTTAATATCCTCTAAATTGGTCACACCGCCTGAGGCAATAATCGGAATACTTCCCGCCCGTGCCATCTCAACGGTGGCTTCAATATTTACCCCTTGCATCATGCCATCACGGGCAATATCGGTATAAACAATAGATACCACACCATCTTGCTCAAAACGCTTAGCCAAATCGGTTGCTTTGACTTGAGAGACATCCGCCCAGCCATCGGTGGCCACAAAACCATTTTGTGCATCGAGCCCTACAATCACACGCCCTGGAAATGCCTTACACGCCTTAGCAACAAACTCAGGCTCTTTAACCGCCTTTGTGCCAATAATGACATAAGAGACACCGGCTTTTATGTAGGCTTCTATGGTGGCTAAATCACGAATACCGCCGCCAATTTGTACCGGCAAATTAGGATAGGCTTTAGTGATCGCCATCACCACATCACCATTAACCGGCTTGCCTTCAAAGGCACCGTTTAAATCGACTAAATGCAAACGCCTAGCCCCGGCATTAACCCATTGTTCTGCCATCGCGACGGGACTGTCAGAAAAAACGGTGGAGTCTTCCATGCGCCCTTGACGCAATCTAACGCATTGGCCATCTTTTAAATCAATGGCTGGAATAATTAACATAATAATCTCTCTTTTTTAAACAGTTTGTTACGCGGTTGAGCTTAGCTGGTGGGCTGCCACTGCATAAAATTACGGAGTAACTGCAACCCTACTTTATGACTTTTTTCAGGGTGAAACTGCACAGCAAACACTGAGTCTTTACCTAAAGCTGCAGCAAAATCATGGCCATAATGGCACGCGCCTTGTATTAAGTTTTTGTCAGTGCAACGAATAAAATAGCTGTGTACAAAGTAAAACCGGCTGTTGTTTTCAATGTTATCCCATAAAGGGTGGGGAGATTGAGCCACTTGATTCCAACCCATGTGGGGTACTTTTAATCGCTCCCCAGTTTCATCGGTTAAGTTTTGCCCAAAATAATCAACGCTACCCGGCAACAAGCCTAAACAATCAACCCCGCCATTCTCTTCGCTGGTATCCATCAGAGCCTGCATTCCCACACAAATAGCCAACATAGGCTTTTTGCTGGCAACCACTTGCTTTACAACGTGATCTAACTCTAAGCGTTGTAGCTCTGCC
>CBDUPS010000274.1:0-3173 GCA_965369155.1 uncultured Spongiibacteraceae bacterium | reverse complement strand
ATAATCATCCATCAGGTATTGCCGAACCAAGCCATGCCGACAAGCAAATTACCCGGCGACTCATTAGTGCTCTGCAATTAGTGGAAATTAGAGTGTTAGATCATATCGTTGTAGGGGATAATGAGGAGGTATCCTTTGCTGAGCGTGGGTTATTGTAAGGGGTGAATTGTGTTTTTTTCTGAGTTTTTCTTGTTTTTGTATGGTTCATCTGGTATAAAGTCGCGCTCCGTTGCTCTGACGAAAACTGTTTTTGTTTTAGGGCATGTTAATTTTAAGATTTTTTGAATTAAAAGGGTTGTCCTTTTATTCACGCGTAAAAAGAAAGGCAGAAAAATGGCAAGAGTATGTCAAGTAACTGGAAAGCGACCCATGACTGGGAACAATGTTTCTCATGCAAAAAACCGCACACGTCGCCGCTTTATACCCAACTTACACAACCACCGTTTTTGGGTGGAGTCTGAGAAGCGCTTTGTTAGGCTAAAGGTATCTACAAAGGGTATGCGTATTATTGATAAACTAGGTATCGATGCGATTTTGGAAGATCTCCGTAGTCGTGGCGAAAAGGTATAAGGAATTTTATTATGGCTAAAGGTGCAAGAGATTTAATTAGATTGGTATCCTCTGCAGGAACTGGTCACTTTTATACAACAGACAAAAACAAACGTAACATGCCAGAGAAGTTTGAGATCAAAAAATACGATCCAGTAGTTCGTAAGCATGTGGTTTATAAAGAAGCTAAAATTAAGTAATTATTAGTGTATTTATAAAACGTTGTAAAATTTAAAAACCCAGCAGCATTGCTGGGTTTTTTTATGGGCGAACTTTGCCAAGTGGTAAGCCGTATTTTTTATAAAAACAGCTACAATGATAAAAGAGTAAAAAAATAAAGGATACGAGCTTGTGTATAAAAAAAAGTTGATAACGACATTATTTAATAAGCAGCTATTACTTAAGGTGATTTGCTGCATAAGCCTAGTGTTTTCGGCGACTCAAGCGCTTGCTGAAATGAAAATCATCACCCCTAAGTATCGATTAGCCTCAGATATCGTAACAAATGTTGCGCCTTTAGCAGGCAATGTATACATACAAGAAATGGCAGGAGAAATTGTGATCAAAGGCGAGCCTGCAGAGATTGCCCAGCTAGAATCGCTTATTCAGCGCCTAGACCGTCCTTCGCGCAATTTGCTTATAGAGTTGCGCCGTCAAGGTCAAAAAGAAGCCAATAAAACAGAAGCTTCTTTTGAGGGGCAATATGAAAAAGATGGCAATCGTGTGGTGATTAACAAGCCAGCCCAGCAAAGAAGTGGCAGCTATAGCACAACAACTATTGGCCAGTTACAACAAAGTGGCACCGACTCCGCCGAGCAAAAGGCCCGCGGCGTAGAAGGGTATCCGATTTTTATTGCCACAGGTACCAGTGCTCCCGTGGTTACTCGGGATCGTTGGGGTCGAGTGATACAAAGCTATCAACAAGATGCACTACAGGGTTTTTATGCCACGGTACATTTCATTGGTGACGAACGAATCAGTGTTGAGATATCAGCCAATAACGATAAACGGCAACAGAACTCTCAGGTTATTGATGTTGAGGGGGTTAGCACGCGCACTGGTGGTAAAGTTGGACAGTGGTTAGCGATTGGCAGCGTTAGCTCTGAGGGCAACAGCCAAGACCGTGGGCTGGGTCAGTATAAAAACGAATCCTTCCAAAGTTTAAGTGGTTATGAAATACGTATTACACTTTTGGGCGAATAATCTAAGGCCGCATAACAATGCCAGAACTTCCTGAGGTAGAAACCACCTGCCGTGGTATTGCACCCCATGTTATCGGGCAGACTATTGGCAACGTGACAATTCGTAATCGCAATTTGCGTTGGCCGATTACCCGAGGCTTTAAAGGCCATGTTGAAGGGCGGCAAGTAAAAAGTGTCAGTCGCCGGGGAAAATATCTTTTACTTGAGCTAGATGATGCAACGCATATTTTGATTCATTTAGGAATGTCGGGGCGTTTATGTATTGTTGCCGCTAAAGAAGCAGCGGCAAAGCATGATCATCTCGATATACAGTTTTCTCAACAGGTTATTTTGCGTTATACCGACCCACGGCGTTTTGGTACGGTTCAGTGGTATAAAGGGGCAGTAGAAACCCACTCCTTATTACAGCACTTAGGCCCTGAGCCACTAAGCCAAGAATTTACTGGGGATTACCTGTACAAAGAGATACATCACCGCAAAGCGCCCATTAAAAATTTGATTATGGATAGTCGGCGGGTCGTTGGGGTAGGAAATATCTACGCTAGTGAAGCATTATTTTTATCAGGTATTCATCCGCAACGCCCAGGGGCCAGTTTAGATCAGTTAGAGTGCCAGCGTTTAAGTAAAATGATAAAAAAAGTACTAAAGGCAGCTATTAAACAAGGGGGCACCACCCTTAAAGATTTTGTTGGTAGCGATGGGCAGGCGGGGTACTTTCAAGTGGCTCTTAATGTGTATGGCCGTAGTGGTGAGAGCTGTTTTATTTGCAAAGAGCCACTCAAATCGGGATTTATTGGTCAACGAAACACCTTTTGGTGTGATCAATGCCAAAATTAGGTAAAAAAAAGCAAAGTAATAGCGACTCTTTAGGTTTTTGTCGCTAGAATTAGAATTCTCGTAGGAACTGGGCTATGATAGTTCCAGTTTCTTATAGACAAATGTTTCTTGTAAACATGATAATAAAAAAACAAGATATCGCTCAGACAACAACCATAAAAATAAAATAAGGAAGGCGGAGCTGATTATGATGGCTTTAATTAAAGAAAAAATTTCTCGTTGGTCGCTAGCTACAGTTATTGCGGCAGTATTGGCTTTGCCTATGTTAAGCTACGGGGCTGATGGTATCGGTGTAATAGAAGAAAATCCTACTGCGTTAGCAATGACAACAGATGCATTGATCATCCGTCCTCTTTTGTTTACAGGCACTGTTTTAGGGGGAGCGGCATTAATTTTAAGTTCACCTTTATCATTAGGTGGCGGAAACTGGCTTGAAGCAGCAGACGTATTATTCTTGACTCCAGGCAAAAATACATTTGTTCGTTGTTTAGGCTGTAAAAGAGCCGGATATAAAAAGACGCTTCATAGCGACGAATAAGGTGAGATAATCGCCCTCGCAAGTGTAATAAAAAGCCCTCAGTAGAG
>CBDUPS010000273.1:0-3192 GCA_965369155.1 uncultured Spongiibacteraceae bacterium | reverse complement strand
ATACGATTATTACTCACGCTGCTCATTTTTATGCCCCTGCCTGCTGATGTTTTTTATCAGCTTTTTTTGTTTTCCAGCCTACTGCAAGACCATTGGTGTATCGTAGATCGACGGTTGCTATTTCATCCATTCGATAACTTAACTCTGTGTCATAAGCCTTTAAAAAACGCTGTACCTTTTTTACTAAATCATCAGAACCTAATTGAATAGCCACTTTATTACTTAAGGTTGCCTGCATTGCACCCTTGTTATCCATGGATAAACTTATGACTTTTAAGCCCGCATCATCAAATGAATGTGAAAGCCACTCGTAATGGCGCATAACAACAAGCTCTTGATTCTCCGGGCCACTTAACCTCGGTAAGTTCTCAGGCTTTTTATCTTCTTTTGGATCAAACAAATCACCTTGATGATTAATTAATTGGGTCGCACCCCAAAAAGCAATGGGCGACTCTTCTTTTAGCTCTACCCGTAATGTGTCCGGCCATTGTCGTGTAACTTTTGCTTGATGAACCCAAGGTAGGCTCTCTAAATCTTTTTTTACATTTTTAATGCTTACCCAAAAAAAGCCTTTATTGGAGTAGGTATTAATAACCTCTTTTACATTGGTTTGATTGGCATAAAATAAATCTCCTGCAATAGAGACATTAGATAACGGCATACTCGCCAACTTATCCAAGCCTAAATAGCTCACCGTTAACACAAAAAATACCGACAGCACGGCCATACTTTTTAACCAAAATTGCTTGGCAAAAACTACAGAAAACTTTTTTAAAAAATGAGTTGATTCATTTTTTTTATTGCGCGCAGTTGCTCCCTTACGGTTTTTATTTTTTCGTACACTATTTTTTTGATTTGCTTTAGTCACAATTCACCTCCACAGCTAAGCTGGCGGTAAAAATTTGCATCACTAATTCATCAAAAGACAATCCCGCCGCTTTGGCTGCCATTGGCACTAAACTATGGCTTGTCATTCCTGGTACTGTATTAACTTCTAAAAGCCAAAACTTGCCGGCTTTGTCCCGCATAAAATCAACACGACCCCAACCTGAACAACCCAAGCTTTTAAATGCCTGCTCAGAAAGTTGTTTGATCTCGAGTTGCTCTTTATCGGTTAAATCACAAGGACATAAATAACGGGTATCATTCGAGACATATTTGGCTTGATAGTCATAAAAATCGTTATCGGTTTGCAACTCAATGGTCGGTAATGTTTTGCCGGCCAAAATAGATACGGTATATTCTTTCCCATCAATCCACTGCTCAGCTAAAATACTTTTGTCGTACTGACTGGCGTCATCCCAAGCGGCTTTTAATTGTTCTGCAGATGCTGCCCGATGCATACCAATGCTAGAGCCTTCATTAGAGGGTTTAACAATAACCTCTCCATTTAAATCACCTAGTACCTCTTGCCAATGAGATTGCTCAGTAAGCAACTGATATGCCGGTGTGGGTAAACCAATTCCCATCCATAATTGCTTACAACGTAATTTATCCATCGCTAATGCGCTGGCAAGGACTGGGCTACCGGTATAAGTAATCTGTAAAAAATTAAGCAGTGCCTGTAACTGTCCATTTTCGCCAAAGCCACCATGCAGCATATTAACCACATGCTTTACTTGTCCGTCTTTTAACGCGCTTAATAAATCAACTTGCTTAGGATCGATTAACAGCGGATTTATATTGTTTCTTAGCAACGCATCAAAAACCGCTTTACCGCTTTCTAAAGACACCGCTCGTTCTGGAGATGAACCTCCATATAACACAGCTACATTACCCTTTAATGAAAGTGTCATTGCGGCTCACCTTTATTAAATGTATGCGTCAATAACAATGCTGGTAATTTACCTACATTACCGGCGCCTTGTGTTAGCACGATGTCTCCTGCAGAGATAAGGTTATTTAAAATTTCTGGAACTTCCTCTATCGATTCAACAAAAATCGGATCATTTTTTTTGTTTCGCTGACGAATACTGCGACACAAACTACGGCTATCTGCCCCAGGAATCGGAGCTTCACCTGCGGAATAAACTGACAATAAAATAAGCTGATCTACTTTTGATAAAACCTGCACAAAGTCTTCATATAAATCATGAGTACGGCTATAACGATGTGGTTGATACACCATGACCAAACGCCGCTTCGGCCAACCATCTCGTATTGCTTTTATTGTTGCTGCCACTTCAGTGGGGTGGTGCCCGTAATCATCTACTAACATCACAGTGTCATCTTCAACAGGGAACTCTCCATACACTTGAAAACGACGACCAACACCAGCAAATTCTTTGACACCCGCACAAATAAACTTATCCGCTATACCTTCATCAGTTGCCACAGCAATAGCAGCCGTTGCATTTAACACGTTATGAACACCTGGAATATTTAAGGTGATGTCTAAATCGGTATAACCTTCGGGACGAGTAACAGTAAAGGTGCTTCTCATCGCCTCTTGTTTTAAGTTAATGATCGTAAAGTCGGCACGCTTTCTAAAACCATAAGTTAATATAGGCCGACTTATACGGGGTAAAACATCTCTAACAACCGGATCATCCAAGCACATAACAGCCAAACCATAAAATGGTAAGTTATGTAAAAACTCTATAAAGATATCTTTGAGTTTTTCAAAATCATTTCCATAAGTGCTCATATGATCGGCATCAATATTAGTAACGACCGAAACCATAGGCTGTAAATTTAAAAACGATGCGTCACTTTCATCGGCCTCTGCCACTAAATAACGACTTTTCCCTAAACCGGCATTAGCTGCAGCACTATTTAATAGACCGCCAACCACAAATGTTGGGTCAAGTTTTGCCTCTGCCATAATAGAGGCAATTAAACTAGTCGTTGTAGTTTTACCATGCGTACCAGCTATTCCAATGCCATACTTCATCCGCATTGTTTCTGCAAGCATTTCTGCCCTTTTAATTGCTGGTATTTTTCTTTCAAAAGCTTCTCGTACTTCTGGATTTTCTATGTTTACTGCTGAAGAATAAACTACCAAATCAGCACCAGTGATATTTTCAGCAGCATGACCTTGAAATATTTCTGCTCCAATATCTTTCAAGTGATCAGTTATTTCAGAGGTCGACAAATCTGAACCTGAGACTTTAAATCCCTGACTTATCAGAATTTCAGCTAAGCCGCTCATTCCTATTCCACCAATTCCAACAAAATGAATTTTTTTTATAA
>CBDUPS010000272.1:0-3192 GCA_965369155.1 uncultured Spongiibacteraceae bacterium | reverse complement strand
AGGTTTTAGCATAATATTTTTTTGCTATAACTATTAAATATTTTTAAACATGGCTCATTAGAGCCACTATTTAGCCGTAGAGTTCAACTCAACTTTTTAAATCAAAAGGGCTACTTATGCAAATCTTGCAGGCAACGAACATTTTGCTCGCTACCAAAACGCATTGCCATACAGGTAGCCGCGGCTCCTGCAATGGTTGTGGTATACAGCACTTTCTTTTGTAGTGCCGTGCGGCGAATAGACGCTGAATCTGCAACCGCCTGACGACCTTCTGTTGTGTTGATGATGAAGTGTATCTCACCATTTTTTAGACTATCAACCACATGGGGACGACCTTCAGCTACCTTGTTAATTTCTTTTACAGGAAGTCCGGCCTCAGCAATTACTGCCGCTGTTCCACGGGTTGCTACTAATTCAAAGCCAAGATCATGTAAATGTTGCGCCACTTCTACCACTTTAGGTTTATCAGCAGCCCGAACACTTAAAAAGGCTCGCCCTGTTTTTGGAATGATCTCTCCCGCACCGATTTGAGCCTTAATATAAGCCTCACCAAAGCTATCGCCAACACCCATAACCTCGCCGGTTGATTTCATTTCTGGGCCGAGAATAGGATCAACACCAATAAACTTACCAAAGGGGAATACCGCTTCTTTCACACAATGGTGAGTGGGAATGACTTCTTGGGTAAATCCTTGAGACGCTAATGATTGCCCTGCCATGCAACGGGCCGCAATTTTAGCCAAAGACACACCAATGCATTTAGATACAAAAGGTACCGTTCTTGAGGCTCTTGGATTGACCTCAATCACATAAATTTCATTATCTTGCACCGCCATTTGCACATTCATTAAGCCTTTGACTTTTAACTCTTTTGCCATGGCTTTAACTTGCTCTCGTATCGTGTCTTGTACATCGGCATCTAAACTATAAGGCGGCAAAGAACAAGCCGAGTCTCCTGAGTGAATACCTGCTTGCTCAATATGCTGCATGATGGCCCCGATAACGACTTTCTCACCATCAGAGACCGCATCAACATCAACCTCAACCGCTGCATCTAAAAAATGATCCAATAGCACTGGGGATTTATCCGACACTTCAACCGCATCACGCATATAACGCTTTAACTCTGCGGTTGAGTAAACAATCTCCATAGCCCGGCCCCCTAAAACATAAGAAGGACGAACCACCAAAGGATAGCCAATTGCATCTGCCGCCAACAAAGCCTCTTCAACACTGCGTACTGTGGTGTTAGCCGGCTGTTTTAAATTGAGTTTTTGTACCATTTCCTGAAAACGCTCACGGTCTTCGGCCTGATCAATCGCATCAGGGCTGGTACCAATAATAGGAACACCGGCGGCCTCTAAATCTCTCGCCAATTTAAGTGGCGTTTGTCCACCAAACTGCACAATCACGCCCACAGGCTTTTCAATACGGCAGATTTCTAGCACATCTTCTAAGGTAACCGGCTCAAAAAACAAACGATCTGATGTGTCATAATCGGTTGATACAGTTTCAGGGTTACAGTTAATCATAATGGTTTCGTAACCGTCTTCACGCATCGCTAAAGCGGCATGCACGCAACAGTAATCAAACTCAATACCCTGACCAATTCGGTTAGGGCCACCGCCTAACACTAAAATTTTATCTCTATCGGTAGGGTTAGCCTCGCATTCTTGCTCATAGGTGGAATACATATAAGCTGTTGACGTGGCAAACTCAGCCGCACAGGTATCAACCCTTTTATAAACCGGATAAAGTGCTAATTGATGACGATACTCTCGCACTTGTTTCTCAGTAACAGACAGTAAATGTGCTAAACGACCATCAGAGAAACCCTTACGCTTTAAACGGAACAAATGCGGTTTAGTTAAATCGGTTAACGCCAACCCATCTAGAGCGTCTTCTTCTGCTATAAGGTCTTCAATTTGCACCAAGAACCAAGGATCAATCCCTGTATGCTTATAGATTTCATCTAGGGTAAAGTCTGCTCTAAAGGCATCGGCTATATACCAAATTCGATCTGGCCCTGGAACTTTTAGCTCGCTCAGTAAGTTAGTTTTTTCATCGACAAAAGAATCAAAACCTGTAACACCTACCTCTAAACCCCGTAACGCTTTTTGTAATGATTCTTGGAAGGTGCGGCCTATCGCCATCACCTCACCCACTGATTTCATCTGCGTGCTTAATACAGGCTCAGCCGTGGGGAATTTCTCAAAAGTAAAACGTGGTATTTTGGTTACAACATAATCGATAGACGGCTCAAAGGATGCTGGAGTTGCCCCACCGGTAATATCATTTTTTAATTCATCTAAGGTGTAACCTACCGCCAGCTTTGCTGCCACCTTGGCAATAGGGAAGCCTGTTGCTTTAGATGCTAAGGCCGATGAGCGTGATACCCGTGGGTTCATCTCAATAACAACCATACGACCGTCTTTGGGGTTTACCGCAAACTGCACGTTAGAACCGCCAGTCTCTACACCAATTTCCCGTAATACCGCAATCGAGGCATTGCGCATTATTTGGTATTCTTTATCGGTTAATGTTTGCGCGGGGGCCACGGTAATAGAGTCGCCGGTGTGTACACCCATAGCGTCAAAGTTTTCAATAGAGCAGACGATAATGCAGTTATCATTTTTGTCCCGCACCACCTCCATTTCATACTCTTTCCAACCAATCAATGATTCATCAATAAGCAACTCATTAGTTGGAGATAAATCTAAACCACGGAGACAAATTTCTTCAAACTCTTCGCGATTATAAGCAATACCACCACCAGAACCGCCCATGGTAAACGACGGACGAATAATAGCCGGAAAGCCGACTTTATCGAGTACTTGAAAAGCCTCTTCCATGCTATGGGCTATGGCAGAGTTCGCCGTCTCAAGACCTATCGCCTGCATTGCTTGGTCAAATCGCTCACGATCTTCTGCTTTATCAATCGCATCTTGATTGGCACCAATAAGCTCAATATTGTACTTATCCAATACCCCTTCACGGGCTAGGTCTAAAGCACAGTTAAGCGCAGTTTGCCCCCCCATCGTAGGTAAAATCGCATCAGGACGCTCTTTTTCTATGATTTTTTCAACTACTTGCCATGTTACAGGCTCAATGTAGGTCGCATCCGCCATAGAGGGGTCTGTCATAATCGTGGCTGGGTTGGAGTTCACCAATACCACGCGATAGCCTTCTTCT
>CBDUPS010000271.1:0-3220 GCA_965369155.1 uncultured Spongiibacteraceae bacterium | reverse complement strand
GATTCTCCCGCCAAGTGCCACCTACCTTATGAGCTTTCTCAAACACGATAAAGTTAGTGTCCCCCCGTTGTAGTAGCTTTATCGCCATCAACATACCCGACATACCAGCACCAATAATGCCAATACGAGGAGAGTTAGAATGAGTAACTTGGGGGCTAGCTGTATGCATCGACTTAGTCAATCTCTGGGTGCGTAAAAAATGAAAACTAAGAATAAAAGAAATAAAGCAATTTGGTAAGTTATAAAAAGTTAACCGTTATTAAAAACCTTAAGAATACGCTAACAAGACTGCTACGAGATAGGGGCATATAGGGGAGAATCCCCATGTTGTTGTAGGTTTAACTAACGAGTCTTACAAATTAGCGCTAACGTGGTTAATATGAGCGCTGCTGTGTGGCATTTATCCCTACACACAGATTTACATATATAGATGGTGACTATTATTATTGCCCTAGTAACAGTTATGATGCTTTAAAAACCAGCCACCAATAACCATTGAAGAAACAGTAAGGAGCAGAATGATGCTAAAAAGGAATTGTAGAAATATATTTATAGCGGTTGCTGTGCTTTCATCACCCGCCGCTTTTGCCACGGACTGGACAGGTGGTTTTATTGGCTTGTCTGCCGAGTCTAATAAAATGGATACCCGGTTAGATGAATCGACGACCTACATTTATGGAGGCCCATCTTATGTCCTTAACTACATGGGCGACCGTGTACCGTTAACAGGCCCAGCCAATAGCTATGCCAGAGATAATTTTAGTGATCGTGCCAGCGATGGTGGCTTTATTGCCGGTTATGATTGGCAAATGAACAACTGGGTTATGGGTGTAGAGCTTGATATTAGCAGCAGCAAAAATGAACAAACACAATATGATTCATTCACTATAACCACAACACCTTCATACGAATATACAGAGGGCGAAGGCTACGACTATGGTGAAGGTGGCTATCTAGTGGAAGGTTATGCCTTAGACCTTGATATCCCTTATGAGGGCGGGTTAGATGTCCCTTTAGATTTTGAGACTGCTCCTACGCACCCAGAGACAGCCACAACTAAAACGACAACAATCGTCACATCAAAAAGAGTAGAAACTAAAAACAACTACTCACTGCGTTTTCGAACAGGCTATTTAGTTGCTCCTAATGTGCTAATTTACGGTGTGGCAGGTTTAGCTACTCAGGATACAAAAGTAAAATCCCAGTGTTTCTCAAGTGCCGCGACATGTTATTCAAATGTTGGCTATCAACACCAATCTAAATCGAAAAGCATGGAGGGTTTACTATTGGGCGTAGGGACAGAGGTTATGTTTAATGATCATTGGTCAATACGTTTAGAGTATAACCAAGTTGATTACGGTAACTTCTCTAATAGATCGGACTCTTACCAAATTCAGACAATGGCCGCATCTAGCCCTGCAGATGTAGACGTAACGTTTTACAACATTCAAACAAACCATACTCAATTAGATGTTAAATCGAGTAATACAGAGTTTACTGTGGTGTATAAGTTTTAATAGAGCCGTTACACATTGCGCAAATAAAAAAGGCTGTTTTTTAACAGCCTTTTTTTATGCACTAATTTTACTCAATGTTATTTTTTTATGTTGATGGCATGTAAGCCACATTCTTTTTGTGTGGCTTCTTCCCACCACCAGCGACCTTCGCGCTCATGCTGATTAGGACGAACAGGGCGGGTACAAGGCTCACAACCAATACTTACAAAACCCTGTTCATGTAATTCGTTGTAGGGTACATCAAACATTTGTATGTATTCCCATACTTGTTGTGATGTCCATTCCGCTAACGGGTTAAACTTAATAAGAGTTGAGTTAGGCTTTGCAAAACCGACGTCTTCTTGTACTACAGGTATCTCATTACGAGTACCGGGGCTTTGATCTTTACGCTGACCGGTTACCCAAGCATCAAGGGTTTGCACTTTCTTTTTAAGAGGGGCGATTTTACGAATACCACAACACTCTTTATGCCCGTCTTCATAAAAGCTAAAGAGACCTTTTTCTTTAACCAAACCTTCAACAGCAGCAGCCTCTGGGGATACTACGTCAATCGTAATACCATAATGATTACGAACCTTTTCAATAAAGCGGTAAGTCTCAGGGTGTAGACGGCCGGTATCTAAAGAAAAAACCTTAACGTTTTTATTTAACTTATATGCCATATCAATAAGCACTACATCCTCAGCGCCACTAAAAGAAATAGCAATGTTATCGAACAGCGATAGCGCTTTTGCAATAATTTCTTTAGGATGTTGATGTTGAAATTCGTTATTTAACGCATCAAGATCGAGTGTGCTCATTAACTTCTCCAGCAGATAGCCACATATTAGGGGTGCATATTATAGCGGAGCTGTTAACAATTGCCAAAGGTGATTGAAGTCGTTAAGGTTCAGTTTTTTAATACACTACAAAATACATAAGGGGTTTTACTGTGGAATTAGCATGTCTTGATCTTGAAGGGGTATTAGTACCTGAAATTTGGATAAAATTTGCTGAAAAAACCGGCATAGATGAATTAAGAGCGACCACTCGAGATATCCCCGATTACGATGTTTTAATGAAGCAGCGCTTAGCTATTCTGGACCAACACAATTTGGGGCTTAATGAAATTCAAGAAGTTATTGCTACCCTTGAGCCATTAGACGGCGCCATAGAGTTTGTTGATTGGCTGCGTGAGCGATTTCAGCTGATTATCCTTTCCGATACTTTTTATGAGTTCTCTCAGCCGTTAATGCGTCAATTAGGTTTTCCAACTTTGTTATGTCACAAACTAGAGGTAGATGCCGCCGGTCGTGTGACTGACTATAAACTGCGCCAAAAAGACCCTAAGCGTCAGTCAGTAAAAGCATTGCACACACTTAACTATCGAATTATTGCTGCTGGAGACTCTTATAACGATACCACAATGCTATCAGAGGCCGATGCTGGGATTTTATTTCATGCCCCTGATAATGTGATTGCCCAGTTCCCTCAGTATCCAGCAGTGCATACTTACGACGATTTAAAGAAAGAGTTTATTAAAGCCAGCGTACGAGATCTCTCTCTTTAATTTTTATAGTTGCTCTAGTACCGACATCAAGCGGCGGACTTTGGTTAACGACTCAGCATACTCATCAGTAGCATCTGAGTCGGCGACAATGCCGCCACCACCCCAACAATAAATAGACTGCTCATCACACAATAGAGTGCGTATGGCAATATTG
>CBDUPS010000270.1:0-3240 GCA_965369155.1 uncultured Spongiibacteraceae bacterium | reverse complement strand
AGAAGAGAAGCCAGAAATATTGGGTTGGATTATAGCTTTAAAAGAATTTATTTTAAGGGATGAGGTTTCATTTGAACGGGTGGCTTTGGTGGTTGACTCTGAATTAGATAAACATGAGGCTTTTAATAAGGCTGATGTGCCATTATTAGGAGACTTCTTTCTACCAGAGAATATAACGATTGTTTATTCATCGGCAGATACCGCCAGTAACCTCGTAAATAAAGCAATGAAAGAGTGTGACAAAGTGGCCACGATAATAATGAAGAAAATTGAGAGTAATTATTCAAGGGAAGGCTTAGGCCCTTTTGAAGGCTGGCCATTTAAATTAGGTCGTAATTGGTTGGCTGAGGTGGATGAGTCGATCTACCTATAAGTCATTGTTTTTAATGATTTTTTCGTAAATAAAAGGTATAATTAACGTTGTAGTACAATCCTTAAAGACACTATTAGGAACTAACGTTATGAAAGCAAAAATTAAAATTAACATGAATATTTTTTTAAAAAGGCTAGACGTGACGACCAAGTTTAACGCATTAAAGAATATAGGGGAGTTGATTGGTTCACAGCTAAGTACTGCTAACCTTAAACTAAACGCAGAGGCTTTAAGGTTAGCATACTTCAGTGCTTAAGTCAATAATAACTATAAGTTTCAATGGGTTAGGTGTGTACCAATTCTTTGATGCCTTAACTCCATCAATAGAGAAAGTTAAATTAAGTAAAATATATATATAGATAGTTAATGTTTTCTGTTGACATCTAAAAAGCTATTGCCCTATATTGATTCCTGATTCGAAACAGGAAACATGACGATGAGTTTGAAACCACAAGATACTTTACTGTCCTTAAAGTATTGGTCTATAGAAAAAAATAACATAAGGCTTACTACAAGAGCGCTTGCTGATGTTGTTGGCATAAGTTCTGGAGAGGTAAGCAAGAGTACACAGCGCTTGATACATGCAGGTCTTATTGTTGAGCGAAATAAAAGAGTATTTGTTTTAACTGACTCATTAATTGAGTGGCTTTGTTATGGCGTTCGTTATGCATACCCATATCAACAGGTTGGTTATGGACGCGGTATGCCAACGAGTTGGAATTGCGCTTTAATTCATAGCGAAATGGTGCCGCCAATACCTGCTTTAGTTTGGGAAAGACAAGGTGGTATGACGGAAGGGGCTTTTGTAAAGCCTATCCATCAAGCAGCGCCTTTAGCGGCCAGTACTGATGACTCACTTTATCAGGCATTATCTCTAATAGATGCGATTCGTGGAGGAAAACCTAGAGAGTTATCAATTGCGAGAAAATTATTAATAGACTTGATTAAGGGTGTTGCGTGAGTATAAAAGAAGAAAATGTAGTGCAGTTAGAAATTATTGCTTCTGCATTGGGAGACTTATTACAAGAGGTCGTTTTTGTTGGTGGAAACACTACGGCTTTGCTAGTTGATGAAGCGGCACACTATGGTTTGCGTAAAACTGATGATGTTGATGTGATTATTGATGTAACGACATATCTTGGCTATCAAAAATTTTCGGAGCGATTGAAGAAGCTTAATTTTAGAGAAGATGTTGATGGCCCAACATGCCGATGGTTGATTGAGAGCCATTTAGGTACTGTGAAATTAGATGTGATGCCGATTGATGAAGAGGCTTTAGGCTTTTCTAATCGTTGGTACAAAGAAGCTATTGATACAGCAACGCAGATCAGACTACCTAGCGGGATTCTGATTAGAGTAGTGAGTCCAGCTTATTTTTTAGCTACGAAATTTGAAGCTTTTGCCGATAGAGGCAAAGGTGATTATTTTAGCCATGATATGGAAGATATAATTTTTGTTTTGGAAAACAGAAGAGAGTTAATTCTTGAGCTTATGGATTGCACGGAAGAGCTGAAAGCTTACTTCTCTGAAAAAGCTACTGGCTTGATGAATGATAAGTTTTTGAATGTATTGCCCGGGCTGTTAAATAGCACGGCTTCAGAACAAATGATTATCAATAATTTAAATATTATGAAAGGTTGGGCTAGTTAAAGAGTAGCCTATTTGCACTTTATTATTAGGCTTACTGCCCAAAATGTTGCTAGTATTGGGGTTTACGAGGGGTTTACGGATCTTCCGATGGAATAAAAAAAGGGCTTAGATCTCTCTAAGCCCTTGATTTAATGGTAGCAAGAGGGAGACTTGAACTCCCGACCCCAGCATTATGAATGCTGTGCTCTAACCAGCTGAGCTACCTTGCCATAATTTAGGATGCGCATTGTCCTTTTTGCCTTGGTTTTTGTCAAGGGTGTAGAGACTTCTTGATGAGTATGGGCTTAGGGCTTTTTTGCTATACAATCGGCCTTTGATTTCTTTTTTGTAAGTATTGGCCTGTATGCTGAGTCGTTTTGCCTTATCTAACACTCTCTTATCTTTGTTGCTTGCGGCAGCGGTGGTGGTGTTGCTGTTTTTTGATGTGGTTTTTTTGAAAGCATCTATCCAGCCCGGTAATATTTATTCGGTTTTGGGTAAACCCGCAGCGCATAAAACGATAACGTTCCCTCCTTCAATTAATTTTCAACAAAATAGTGAAAAAGGCACGATGGATTTAGCCGCTCCTGCTATTCAGCATGAGCCAGCTATTGGTTTTATGGCGCGTGTGTTTAAACATGGTGAGTCTCCCTATTGGAATCCCTATTCAGCAGCTGGAATGGAGGGGCCAGAGACTTTAGTTGATATGAAGTTTTCACCTTTGGTGGTTATTTCAGCTACTTTTTTTAATGGATCGAGTGCCAGTTATAACTTTTTACTGCTAGGGCTTTTTGTTTTATCGGGTTTTTGTTTAATAAAAGCTCTGCGTTGTTATTTTAATGTGAGCTGGGCAGGGGCTACGCTCGGGTTTGTATTCTTTTTGTTAAATGGCTTTGCCTTGGCTAATTTAGGTTCACAAATGGGGCGGCCTTATTTTTATGCGCCTATTCTGGTGTTGGCGTTATTACGTTTTGTTGATAATCCAACTTATTATCGTTGGGTGTTGTTGCTGTTTGTTGATGTGGTTTTGTTAACCCTTACGTTTTTACCTACTCTTGCGTTAACGGTTTTAACAGCGCACTTAATGGTGTTTGCTTTTATGTTGCAGCGCTATGGTTTGTGGAAAGAACGGGTAAAAATAACAGGTGCTGTTGTTGGTGTAGGCGTGCTGGCTATTATTATTGCGGCTCCTTTGTGGTTTCCTATCGTAGAGTCGTTATTACGCTCTGATTTAGTTG
>CBDUPS010000269.1:0-3242 GCA_965369155.1 uncultured Spongiibacteraceae bacterium | reverse complement strand
TAACGGTTGAGACATTAATGGCTGAGGCATAAAAACTCACCTTAGCCATACGGAAAGGACAGAGCAAAAAAATGTTAGGCAGGTAGCGAGGCGGATAAACACTAAGTAAAGCGCACAGAAAAAAGCCCTGAGCTTATAAAAAACTCAGGGCTAATATTATTTAGCTTATCGCTCTAAATATTGTAACTTGCCTGGCTTGCCATCCCACTCTTCGGCATCGGCTGGAGCGTCTTTCTTCTCAGTGATATTAGGCCATACATCGGCAAGCTCAGCATTAAGCTCTAAAAATACTTCTTGGTCTTCAGGAAGCTCATCTTCAGAGAAAATAGCATCAACAGGGCACTCAGGCTCGCATAAAGCACAGTCAATACACTCGTCAGGGTGTATCACTAAAAAGTTTGGACCTTCATAAAAACAGTCAACAGGGCATACTTCAACACAATCGGTGTGCTTACACTTAATGCAGTTTTCGCCAACAATAAAAGTCATAACTTTTATCCTATTATTTTGTGGGTGGAATCATAAAGGTCGCTATTCTAGCACCATTTTTAGCTAAGTGTACATATTTGGCAATCTGTCACATGAGGGTTTTTTAAGGTTTTATTTATCTTAATCCATCAATGATTTTATATGGTACAAAAGCTCCAACGCCGCCTTTGGGCTAAGGTCATCGGGGTTAATATCTTCTAATGCCAATATCGCCTTGGGTGGTGCGGGTTGGTTAAATAAATCCGACTGCTGTGGTGCTGGCATACTCATCAGCTCCCCGGTATTAGAGGAGCCATTCTCTAGTTGCTGGAGCTTTTCTTTAGCCATTAACAATACTGGCTTAGGGATACCGGCTAATTTTGCCACCTCAATACCAAAACTTTTACTGGCCGGGCCTTCCTCTACCTTGTGCAAAAATACAATGCCGTCGTTATGCTGAGTAGCCGTTAAATGCACATTCTCAACCGTAGGGTACTGCTCGGCTAGGGCAATTAACTCAAAATAATGGGTGGCAAATAAGGTAAGTGCTTTAAGTTGCTCGGCTAAATACACCGCGCTTGACCACGCCAACGACAACCCATCAAAGGTACTGGTACCCCGACCAATTTCATCTAACAGCACCAAACTACGCTCGGTGGCATTATGCAAAATATTGGCAGTCTCACTCATCTCCACCATAAAGGTTGAGCGGCCACCGGCTAAATCGTCAGAGGAACCAATGCGGGTAAAAATCTGATCAACCATACCAATACTGGCACTGGCAGCAGGCACAAAACTCCCCACATGAGCCAGCAAAACAATGAGTGCGGTTTGCCGCATATAGGTAGATTTACCCCCCATGTTAGGGCCGGTAACCACCAGCATTCGGCGCTGGTTATCAAAGCGAATATCGTTGGGAATAAACGGGCTATCGAGGACTTGCTCAACCACTAAATGCCGACCGGCTTTTATATCAATGCCTACGTTGTCGTTTAGAGTAGGCTGACAGAGTTGCAGTGCTTCGCTGCGTTCAGCTAAGTTTGCCAGCACATCAAGGGAGGATAAAACTGCTGCGTTTTTTTGTAATAGCGCCAGCTCTTGGTTTAACTCGCTAACTATTTTTTCGTATAAAAACTTTTCTCTAGTCAATGCCTTAGACTTACTACTTAATGCTTTATCTTCAAAGACTTTTAACTCAGGAGTAATAAAGCGCTCGGCATTTTTAAGGGTTTGCCTGCGAATATAATGGGCAGGGGCTTTATCGGCTTGGCCTTTGCTTATTTCAATATAATAGCCATGCACCCGATTGTAATTAACCTTTAAGGTGGCAATGCCGGTGCTCTCACGCTCTTGGGTTTCGAGCTTAATTAAAAACTCCCCAGCGTTCTCACTCAGCGCCCGTAACTCATCTAACTCGCTGTCAAAACCGGTGGCAATAACGCCGCCTTCTCTTATCACTACGGGAGGGTTTTCGATAATGGCTTTTTGTAATAAGGCACAGATTTCAGGTAGTGGGTTAAGTTCCTCGTTATAGCGTTGCAACAGGGGGCTGCCAAATTGTGAGAGTAACTCTTTAATATGGGGGATAGCGGCAAGGGCGCCACATAAACGCGATAAATCCCGTGGGCGAGCCGACAGCAATGCCACCCGCGATAAAATACGCTCCACATCACCAATAGGTTGCAAGGCATCGCGAAGGTTATCAAAACCGGCATCTACCAACTCAGCCACCACCTGCTGGCGTTCTAGCAACGGTTGTTTATCTCGCAAAGGGCGATTAAGCCAACGGCGCAATAAACGGCTCCCCATAGGCGTAATCGTGTTATCCATTACCGATAGCAATGTATTGCTATCACCACCGGTTAAGTTTTTATCAATTTCTAAATTGCGTCTTGTGGCGGCATCCATTGCCACGCTTTCTTCTCTAAGCTCAAGAGTTAATGCCGAGATATGCGGCAAGGCTGTGCGTTGAGTATCTTTTACATACTGCAACAAACACCCCGCAGCACAAACCGCCACCGGCAGATGATCGCAACCAAAGCCCGATAAATCTTTAGTACCAAACTGGCGGGTTAGGGTACTTACCGCGGTTTGCGAATCAAAATCCCACGGAGGGCATAAACGCTTACCCTTTAACTGCTGAACAAAAGCAGGGTAACTCACCTCATCGTTTAACAAGGTTTCAACAGGAGATAAGCGCTGTAACTCAGAGGCCAACGCCGACTCACCCTTTAACTGGCACACACTAAAACGGCCACTACCAATATCTAAATAGGCAATTCCATACTCGCCATAATTAAATGCCACCGACACAATTAAATTTTCTTGATTGCCCTCAAGCAAGGCTTCATCACTTACCGTACCCGGGGTAATTACCCGCATCACCTTGCGCTCAACCGGGCCTTTACTGGTAGCAGGGTCGCCAATCTGCTCACAAATAGCCACCGACTCCCCATGCTTAATTAAACGAGCCAAATACCCATCAGCCGAATGAAACGGAATCCCCGCCATAGGAATCGCATTACCACCGGTTTTACCCCGAGCGGTAAGGGTAATATCTAAAATCTGCGAAGCGCGTTTGGCATCATCAAAAAACAACTCATAAAAATCACCCATACGATAAAACACTAGCTCGTTAGGGTGCTGCGCCTTAATGCCCATGTACTGCTGCATCATAGGAGTAAGCGTGGTTTCTTCAGCGGTTTTTTTTGCGGTGGATTTAGCCATTATTTAATAAGTAGTAGGTTAGGTAGCAAGAAAGTTTTAAGCGTATT
>CBDUPS010000268.1:0-3281 GCA_965369155.1 uncultured Spongiibacteraceae bacterium | reverse complement strand
AGGCTTTCGCTATCTGAACGAATGGCGGTAGGTTTGAGTAGAATATGTCGTGCATGGGTTTGCGTGACGGTTTGCGAACTACCTCGGGTATCTAGCAGTTTTACTAAGTGAAAGCCACTGGGGCTTTCGATAACCTCAGAGACTTCGCCATTGGCGAGTTGTGGTACAACGGTAGAAAATACTGAGGGAAGGTCTTGGTTTTTTCGCCAGCCTAATGAACCACCTGTGACAAACTTAGTACATTTTATTACCTTATCAGAGGAGTTTTCTTTGAAGGAGAGCTTGAGCGTCTCCATCAGTGCCTTGGCATCGGCTTTATCTTTGGCTGAGGTATCTTTACTTAGGGGAAGCAAGATATGTTCAGTTTGGTATGAAGGTTCTGTTAATGCTACTCCTTCATCAGATTGTAAAAAATGCTGAATTTCAGAGGGTGTTACATTAATGCGTCGTTGCACATTTGATTGTTGAACTTCACGCATTAGCATTTCTTTGCGTAATTGTTCCCGTGCTGCGGAATATGATTGGCCTTGTCGCTCCATGGCTTGCTGAAACTGGGGCAAGGACATATTGTTTTGGCCAGCAATACGATTCATGGTGTTATTTAAATCAGCATCTGAAATACGTATTCCTGATTTTTCGGCTAACTGTAAAAGTAGCTTTTCAGTAATAAGTTGATTAAGTACCTCTATGCGAAAAATTGCCATGGGAGGCAACTCTTTGTTGCTAGCTGAATAGTTACTTTTTATTAGTGCCATGCGCTGTTGCAACTCTTTTTCCATCACAACATCTTCATCAGCAATAGCGGCAATTTTATCAAGAATAACCGTAGCTGCAGATGCGTTAAACGATAATAGTAACGAGCTAGATACAAAGAGAAGTAATAGCAAAGAAAGTTTTTTTATGTGTGTCATACCGATTAGTTTCCGTTGGTGTACCATTGCTCAGACCCGGGTATTGCATCTTCGATGAGGCCGCCTAACCGATCGGCTATTCCGCCTAAGCCTTTAAGTTGAAACTCGACAAAGAAGTTGTAGTCGTATTCTCGGCGAAGATCATTAGGCACGTTAAATTGGCGGAATCCTACATCAACAGAGCGCTGGTAAGCCACCCGAACCCGCCAGCAACAATCATCGTATTGAACACCAGTTAAGTCTTCAAGTGTGTAATTGTTGGTTAAGTCGTAACGCCATTGAGAAAAAAAGCTCCATTGATAATTAATGGGAACAATGGTTGAGAACGTGGCTTGTTCTATATCTTTATTAATATAGCGTGTTAAAAGCTTAGTGGCAGGGGGAGTAGAACCTATAACAGGAACACGAGTGCGATAGATCTGCTCTAGTTCACGGTCGTAAGTGTAACCTAGGTTAAGCAGAATTTTTTCTGGTACTTGATATTGCATCTGAATATCAAAGTTATCGATTTCATCATCATAAGAATCCCAGACGGCAGAGGTTAACAGACGAAAGTTATCATTTAGGGTAACTTTTACATTAGCAACAACCGGTGAGCTCGAACGTTGTTCTTCTTCGGTGATTCTATTGTTAGCGGTAACTTCTCGGTCATTAAAATAAAGCATTTGCCCAATAAAGGCCGATACTTTTTCTTTGCCTGTGTGGCTGTCGATAAAATCAGTGCCAATCCCTAAGGTTAAATGGTTGGTATCCCCAATACGATCAAGCCCAGTAAAACGGTTTTCAGCCATCAACTGTGATTCACTAAATTCAGGTTTTGATGTATCGAAGGTGGGGATATCCGTTTGCTTTTCGTAATCGGTATATTGATAAACAAAGCCAGGTTTTAACGTTTGCAGATATGGGGAGTCAAAAAAGGTTATTTCTCGTTCAAAGTTTAAATTACCTTCTGTTCTAAATGAGGGAACAGTAACCGAGGGGTGGCCATCTAAATCAGATCCCGCGGGTCGGGCGGTTATGGCTGCACCTGCTAGGTTTGATTCATTCAGATCATAATCAAGGTGTTTTACTCGAATCGTAGTATCAAGTTGCCCTGCGATTCCAGAGATTAAATAGCCCACACCTGTTTCTGCATACAGCCGTTGGCCGCGTAACCGTTCATCATGCTCAAAAAAAGTGTACTCAGATCGAAAAAACACTTCAGGTGTAAAAGGTTGGTATTGGCGTAAATAATCAAACTCTAACCGGGGGAGTTCTCGGTAGGGTTCAGCGAGGCCTTCATCAATAGTTTGGTACTGTAATGTAGAGGCAGAAAACCTCCAAAAGGTATCGTTGTAAGTAATTTCGGCGGTTTGTTTCAGATTTGATTCACGGCTTACATCAAGGTCAGCCACATTAAGATCACGAAAATAATCTTCGTCACTTACGGCGGTGTAATCAATTAGGGTGCTCCAGTGTTGTGAGAGATTGCCCTCATGCTCAAAATGGCCTAGCCATCTATCTTCGCCACTATTTTTTGTATCTAAAATACGGGTGCCAGGGGCACTGGGATCATCAATCCATTCGCTGTCATCTTTGCTGTTCGGCAGATACGCACCGGCTAATATCCACGAGCCAAAACGGTTAAGGTAGCGCAATTCGCCTTCTAACATTGCACCATAATTGCCAATATAGCGTGGCGTTAACGTCGCATCCATATTGGGGGCAATATTAAAGTAGTAAGGGGCGGAGACATCACCATTATTACCCGTTGAGATAGAAGGCCATAAAAAGCCGCTTTTACGGCGGTCATCAATGGGAAATTCAACATAAGGGAAATAAAACACCGGCACATCAGAGACGTAAACCTTAGCATGGCGAGCCTTACCTACGCCTGTTTCTTGGTTTAGCTCAATTTGATTTGCAGCTAATTTCCATGTGTTATCCCCAGGAGGACAGTGGCTAAATACGGTGTTATCAAGGAGGATAACGCCGTCATCGAGGCGAGTAATGGTTTTGGCACTACCGCGGATATCGTCTTCATGGAGAACAAAGCGGGTGTTATAAAAACTGCCACTACCATCATCGCTGTGAATAATGGCTTTATCTCCATAAATTAGTAAGCCGGGTTCTCTAAAGGTGACACTACCGTTTAGGTCAACTTGGCTTTTTTCATGCCAAAGTGTCGCGCTATCGCTGTAACCTTGGCGTTTACCATTAAAAATACTGACATTACCTTCAAGATCGGTACGAACTCCAGGTTCCATGGTAGTGGAGTCGGCAGATAAGAATGTTGAGGCAAATTCGGGGTCAGAGTCAGAATCAGGGCCTGGGTGTTCAGGGGAAAACCACCCACCAGGGCAAGCGGCGGGTGTTTGTTGTTTTTGTTCG
>CBDUPS010000267.1:0-3294 GCA_965369155.1 uncultured Spongiibacteraceae bacterium | reverse complement strand
CATAAAGTAGCTCTAACATTGCTCGATCACGACATTGTATAGGGTCGCTGGTATTGGGGGCTTTAAGTAACAACTCAACATCATGTTCTGTTAATGATTTAGGTAGGGGCCTACCCAACTTAGGACTTTCTATTTGTAATGTTGGATCATCGGTAATTTTATTCTCCCGCAATAGCCAACGATAAAAGCCACGTAAACACGATAATAATCTTGCCGCAGAGCGAGATGACCCCCCTTGTTGCATTTTAAACGCTAAAAAACCTAGCAAGTCGGCTCTACTAGCCAATTCAATCGCAATTTTTTGAGGTTGTAACCATAAATCAAGACCCTCAAGGTCACGACGATAGGAAGCCAAGGTATTCTCACTGAGTCCACGCTCTAACCATAAGCCATCAATAAATTGATCAACTATAGGAGAAATGCTTATGTTAGGTTTTTTTTGCATGGCCTAAAATACCATAAAAAAAGGCAGCTAAGCTGCCTTTTCCTATTACACCAATATTAAAAGAGGTTTTATACCTTCTCTTTGATACGAGCTGCACGACCACTTAATTCGCGTAAGTGATAGAGCTTTGCCTTACGAACATCACCACGGCGTTTTACGTGAATACTCTCAAGTAATGGGCTGTGCGCTTGGAATGTACGCTCAACACCAATACCGTGAGAAACTTTACGTACAGTAAAAGCAGAGTTAATGCCACGATTGCGCTTGGCAATAACAACACCTTCATAAGCCTGTAAACGCTCACGAGTTCCTTCAACTACTTTTACTTGAACCACAACGGTATCCCCAGCTTTAAAATCGGGAATTTCTTTTTTAATTTCTGCTGCCTCAATATCGGCAATAATTTTGTTGCTATTACTCATGGTCGACTCCTGACAATAAAACGGTAATTACTGATTCACATCAGTATTGTTTTCTTCTTCAATAAAACGCGCTAATAACTGCTGCTGCGTTTTTGTTAATGTTAACTTTTCAAGCATTTCAGGTCGTCTTAACCAAGTACGCCCTAAAGACTGCTGTAACCGCCACAAACTAATGGCTTCGTGATTTCCACTTTGCAGCACATCGGGAACCCTGCTTCCCTGATAATCTGCTGGCCTCGTATAGTGAGGACAATCAAGCAGACCTTCACTAAAAGAATCCTGCTCGGCTGATAACTCATGTCCTAATGCCCCAGGAATCAAGCGAGTTATCGCGTCAATTAATACCATGGCGGGTAACTCTCCACCACTTAATACATAGTCACCGATGGAATATTCCTCATCGACAACCTTTTCAACAAACCGTTCATCAACCCCTTCGTATCGACCCGCCACTAACACTAACGCTGGCTCTTGAGCTAATAATGTAACAGCTCTTTGATCTAACTGTTTGCCTTGGGGTGATAAATAAATCACCTTAGCCTGGTGGTTATTAGCAACCTGTTGTTTAGCTGCCAATACTGCGCGTTCTAACGGCTCTGCTTTCATCAGCATCCCCGGACCCCCACCATAAGGGCGATCGTCTACTGTTCTATGACGATCCTCGGTGAAATCCCGTGGATTCACCCAATTTACCTCTAACAACTTTTGCTCAACGGCACGGCCTGTAATACCGTAGGCTGTAACCGCTTGTAACATTTCAGGAAACAATGTGACGACACTTATTTTATTCATCACATCAAACCTTTACCTGTACGTTTATGACAAATAATCTGGCTGCCAATCAACCTGTACGGTTTTATTTGCCCTACTTACCTGTAAGACAACTTGGTCTACTACCCAAGGAATTAAGCGCTCTGTATCATCAATGCTCTCAGTTGTTGGGGAGACGATCATGACATCATTGGCTCCCGTTTCAAGCATTTCCTTAATTTCTCCCAACACATCACCTGCTCTAGTGACAACTTGCATACCAATTAGCTCTGACCAGTAAAAGTCATCTTCTGATAATTCAGGTAACTGCGTTGTATCTACTGCTATTGTTTTTTTGCAATAACTTTGCGCTGTCTCTCGATCATCACAATACTTAATATGGGCGATTAACCCTTTATTGTGATTGCGCCACTCATCAAACTCTATTAACTGCCATGGATCATCTGCTGCTTTATTTGCCTCAATATACCATCGCCCAAAAGTAGATAAATCACCCTCTGTCTCAGTATATGAGTGAATTTTCACCCATCCTTTAATACCAAAAACGGCGGTAATCTTACCGACTACCACCTTATTCTTGGCCTGCAAATAATCAGACTTAGGCAGCTTTTTTAGCTTCTTTAACTAAAGTAGAAACACGCTCGCTAAGCTGCGCACCTAAACCAACCCAATGCTCAACACGATCGATATCAACACGTAAGCGCTGCTCTTGTCCACGGGCGATAGGATTGAAGAAACCTACTCGCTCAATATAACGACTATCACGTGCCCTACGGCTATCGGTAACAGTTAAATGGTAAAAAGGGCGCTTTTTAGAACCGCCACGAGCCAATCGAATAGTAACCATATTGCTCTAAATTCCTGACATATCAGTAAAAATTATTTTGAGTAACACTCAAAACCTGTAATAACCCAATTAAGGCGCGCTATTTTACGGTAAAGCATCTCATTTGAAAAGACATTTCACCAGTAAAAAAATAACACGTCTTAGCCTTGTATCTTAACCACCGAATAACTAGCGCATTCCTGGGGGCAAACGACCGCTCAAGCCACGCATCATATTGGCCATACCGCCTTTAGTCATCATTTTTTTCATCATTTTGCGCATTTGTTTATGCTGCTTTAACAAACGGTTTAAATCTTGCACCTGTGACCCCGACCCCATACAGATACGACGCTTACGAGAGCCATTAATTAAATCGGGATTAGCTCGCTCTTTTGGTGTCATCGAGTTAATGATGGCTTCCATTTGTGAGAATATTTTAGGGTCAATTTGCTGCTGTGCCGCTTGAGCCAAACCACCACCCATTCCTGGGAGCTTATCAAGTAATGAGGAAACGCCCCCCATATTTTTCATCTGTTGTAACTGGTCTCTAAAATCTTCTAAATCAAAGCCTTTACCCTTTTTAATTTTTTTAGCAAGCTTATCGGCTTTTTTCTTATCAAGTTTATGTTCTGCCTCTTCAATTAAAGATAGAACATCACCCATACCTAAAATACGCGATGCAATACGATCGGGGTGAAACGCCTCTAGGGCATCAACCTTCTCACCAACACCTAAAAACTTAATAGGCTTGCCTGTAATAGCACGCACCGACAACGCCGCACCACCACGGGTGTCTGCATCGGCTTTGGTTAAGATAACGCCTGTAAGCG
>CBDUPS010000266.1:0-3307 GCA_965369155.1 uncultured Spongiibacteraceae bacterium | reverse complement strand
GGGCCAGCCGACTAAAAATCTACGATGGCGGCATCATAGGTGTATATGAAAACGAAGGCGCCGCGCGAGCCGACGCCGCGGCGGGGCAGGGCGTTTGGGAAAAAGAATGGGGCTGGGAAACATGGATTCGCAGGCGCAGCAGTGCAATCGAAATTGAGCTTGAAGAAGGCACTATTAATTTAAGAGTAACCTTAGCGCCTTCTGCCAGTTTAACAACGGCGTTAGCTGTCTCGCCTAAACTTGAGTCTATGTTAATGGAGTTTCCCGAGGTGACTTATGCGTTAAGTCGTATTGGTCGACCCGAGATTGGTGGTGATCCAGAGCCAGTTAATAATATCGAAATATATATTGGTTTAAAGCCAACAGCACAGTGGACATCGGCAAGCACTAGGCAGGACTTACAACTTTTGATGGAGGAAAAACTAGAACAATTCCCCGGGCTTTTATTTACCTTCTCACAACCGATTGCAACACGAGTTGACGAATTGCTTTCTGGGGTAAAAGCCCAATTAGCGATAAAAGTTTTTGGCCCTAATTTACAGGTATTAGCCAGTAAAGCAGC
This sequence comes from uncultured Spongiibacteraceae bacterium, assembly GCA_965369155.1. Taxonomy (GTDB): domain Bacteria; phylum Pseudomonadota; class Gammaproteobacteria; order Pseudomonadales; family CBDUPS01; genus CBDUPS01. Next base: position 2,745 of record CBDUPS010000266.1, on the reverse strand, counting down.
CGAAATTGAACATGTTGTAAAAGAAATTGAAGGTGCCCGTGATGTGGCGATGGAACAAATAGCCGGTGAGCCTCAGTTGGTAGTAAAGCCTAATCGACGACAATTATCTCGTTATGGTTTATCGGTTAACGAGGTGATGGCTTTGGTTAAAAATGGCATTGGAGGACAAAGTGCAGGGCAAATTATTAATGGTAATGAGCGTTATGATATTTATGTACGCCTAGATAAATCCCACCGACAAAATCAACAAACTATAGCGGATTTACGACTGCAGTCCCCAAGTGGTGCTTGGGTTAGGTTAGGCGATGTGGCTGATATTTCTATTGAGTCGGGTATCCCACAAATAAGACGTGATGATGTACAACGCCGTGTGGTGGTGCAAGCTAATGTAGAGGGCAGGGATATGGGGAGTGTGGTGGCAGATATTCAACAACGCATTGCACAGCAGGTTGATTTACCCCCAGGGTATTCTATTGCTATTGGTGGGCAATTTGAAAGTCAGCAACGGGCGCAAAAGCGTTTAATGCTTGTTATTCCACTCTCACTGGCCTTAATTACCTTATTACTTTATTTTGCTTTTGGGTCTATGGCACAGGCGGCTTTAATACTTACCAATATTCCACTGGCTATTATTGGCGGTATATTTGCTTTGTTTATAACCGGGCAATATGTGTCGGTGCCTAGTGCCGTTGGTTTTATTACCTTGTTTGGGGTGGCGGTTCTTAATGGTGTGGTGATGGTTGAAAGCATTAATCAACAAGTGGCTAAAGGCTTATCTATTGATGAGGCTGTTTTAACCGGGGCGGCCTCTCGTTTGCGGCCAGTACTGATGACGGCCTTAACCTCAGCATTAGGGTTAATTCCCATGCTGTTATCCCATGGTGTGGGGTCTGAAATTCAAAAGCCCTTGGCAACAGTTATTGTTGGTGGGTTAGTAACAGCAACTTTGTTAACCTTGTTTGTGTTGCCTGCGTTGTATCCGGTTTTTTCCAAAGCCAGTAATCGATAAGAAACCTTGCATAGGTGGCAAGTAAGTATTTTTGTTAGGTATAAGCTTATTTTTTATACAACTAAAGGTAGTATTATTTTAATGAATCCACTAGCAGAATTAATGAAACCCCATCAGCTTTATAACAAAAGCGAGTTATCTATTGATGAAGGCGTTGAGGAAGCAAATGCCGTAGAAAAAATAGTAGTGTCTTTATCAGAGCTTCAGCAAGCAAAGCCTGTATGTAACCCGATAAACTGCTTGTCTTATTGGAACCCACTTTATGGCACATTTACCTATCATACTCACACAATTGTTGATGGCTTTAGGGGGGCGGATCTTAAACAAATAGCGTCTCTTTTTTTTAATGCTTATAGTTTACAAAAGCAAGATTGGTATTCTCAATTTGTTAGCGGCGAAAATAAACCCTTACCCCAAAATATAGACTTTAAAAATAATAATATGGAAGGAGAGCAGCAAATTGGCCAAGGTTATTTTGATTTTGGTATGCCAGATTTGCGTTGCTACCATACGTTATTCTCACTGCATCATATAAACCAAAACACTGTATCTATAGTGTTACGCAGTATCGATTACCCATTCCCCATAAAAAACAAATCAAAAAAAGTGTTTTTACTTGCACCAACGGGGGATTATTTTTTTCTAAAAGAGGGCCAATTACATTGGCATCATATTTGTACGGTTAGCGGCATATCACTGTTGCCCGGAGTGTTGGATAAATACCTGATGAATTGTCTGCGTTACTTAAGGCTCGACAGTAAAGAAAGACAAACCTATAAAGATGAGGCAAAAAGCTTTATTCAGTTTGCATCAAGACTTTAGTGTTTTAAGTGATAGCTGATTAAGCGAATTTTTTGGTGTTGTTTTTTAAGAGTGTTATTGAATCTTGTGTAGGTTGACTCTTAAAGTGATGTAAGCCTGTTAATTTTTATAATCATGCCTTGCATAATATGTTTTTTAAATACAGCAGGGACGCTCGTGATTAAAAAACACTCAACACAAAATAATAGGGCTTCATTCTCTAATACGTTAGTTTCCGGCTCTTCACCATCAAAGGACAGTCTTGATAACGGCGCTGATAAGTGTTCTGCCAAAACCAATGAAGAGCCAACCAATGGCGTTAATAATGGGTGTAAGGCATTAGTTGCTTTATGCCAATGGTTACACATCCCATTACCAGAGACTGAAATACAGCAGTATTTCTTAACCAGCATGGACTCCTCTGATATTGAAACAACAGCTGTTATAGCTAAAAAAATAGGTTTTAAGGTAAAGGTAGAGTCTGGCTTTTCTAAGGCTAACTTAGGCCAAATAGAAAAAACATTACCAGTAATATTATTTTCTAAAGCTCAAAATAAGTGGTATTTACTACTTAAAAAAGAGCGTGAGAGTCACTGGTTTGTTTATCCTGTAGGAAGCCAAAAGCCTATTTTATTAGAGGCTAGCGCTGTAAATGACTTATTAATTAGCCATGTAGTACAGATAAAACCTTCTTATAAATTATCAATGCAACAAAAGTTAGTCGCCTCTAGTTGGTTTATATCAACTATAAAAAAATATAAAAAAATATTTTTTGAGGTGTTAGTGGCGGGTTTTTTTATTCAGTTATTTGCCTTAATAACACCGCTGTTTTTTCAAGTGGTGATGGATAAAGTTCTTGTTCATCAAAGCTTTTCTACCCTTAACGTTATCGGCTTTGCTTTTGCTGTGGTTATTAGCTTTGAGGCAATACTTAG
>CBDUPS010000265.1:0-3315 GCA_965369155.1 uncultured Spongiibacteraceae bacterium | reverse complement strand
ACAGTTGGCGGGTTAGCTTATTGGTTGAAAAACCAGATCAGTTAGATTTTATCTACGAGGTACGCCTAATAGAAAGAGAAAAGCCCCATTATCTTTCCAAAGCCAATAGCAGTACTGAGGAGATACATTATTATCGTGCTGAGGTTTTTTTACGCCGTGGTGGGCAAACTTACGATATTTATGCCTTAAGCCAAGACGATATTATTAACGATATCATCTCGCAATTTGAAAAATATTTACATTTTATACATTTATCCCCAGGGATTTTACCGTGGAAAATGGAACTGCATGATGCGGGTTTACATTCTGCTTTTTCAGCAGACGCCCCCACAATACACAAAGAAAAACCAAAACCGTAAATAACACCTGTAATAACTACTTATCAATAATTAACAAATAAGCAGGAAAAAAACTAAAAAAAAATTACAATGTCTATTCGTGCTATTTATTCGTATTTTGAGTCAATACTTACTGCTGAATTTATTTTAAGAGAAAAGCCATGCATAACTTACAAACCTTACTATTTACCCAACAAAATGCCGTTGCCACTATTACCTTAAATCGCCCCGACTCCGCTAACGGCATGAATGTCGCCTTAGTTGAAGAGCTAAAACAAGTCACTCAACAAGTAAGCCAAGACGATACCATTAAGGCTGTTATTTTAACCGCCAATGGCAAGCTATTTTGTGCCGGTGGTGATTTACACAGTTTTGCGAGCATGGGTGATGATATCGCCGCCGCTATAAAAGGCTTAGCTGATGTGCTACATCAATCAATTAGTGCATTCGCTACCATGAATAAACCCGTTATTGTTGCGGTAAACGGTATGGCAGCAGGGGCGGGGTTTAGTTTGGCTCTGGCAGGCGATATTGTACTTGCCGCAGAGTCTGCACAATTTTGTATGGCTTACACAGGAGCCGGTCTATCGCCTGATGGTGGCGCATCTTACTACTTACCTCGTATTATTGGTTTGCGTCGCACACAAGAGCTTATGCTCACCAATCGCAGGGTGTCTGCTGCAGAGGCACTACAGTGGGGAGCTATTTCACAGGTGGTTGCTGATGACGTATTGCAAGATGCCGCAAGAGAGATGGCCAATAAATTAGCCAGCGGCCCTACCCTAGCTTATAGCCAAGTAAAAAAATTACTCAACACAACCTTTGATAATTCATTACAACAACAAATGAATATCGAAGCTGAGGGAATTTCACAATTATCCGCAAGTGCCGATGGGCGAGAAGGTATTAATGCCTTTTTAGAAAAGCGGGTGCCTTATTTTACTGGAGCTTAGTTTTACAAGAGTCTCACTTTACTAAAAAAGTTTTTCTAAGCCCTCATTTGAGGGCTTTATTTTACTAACCTAAAAAACTTATGCAGCCACAGGTGGTGTGGCCATTTGATAAAACTCACTTAATATCGCATATAGAGCATAGGCATCTTCTGTACCAGCCAGTTCACGAATAGAGTGCATACCCAAAGTAGGCACACCAACATCAATGGTTTTTACACCAACTCCTGCTGCCGTAATAGGTCCAATCGTACTGCCGCACCCCATATCGCTACGCACCACAAAGTTTTGTACGGGTACACCGGCTTTTTCTGCCAACATTTTAAACACCGCTGCTGTTTCGCTATTAGAAGCGTAGCGCTGATTAGCATTCATTTTAATCACAGGCCCCTCATTCATTTTTGGCGCATGGTTGTGATCATGTTTTTCAGGGTAGTTGGGATGAATACCATGGGCATTATCTGCAGATATCATTAACGATCGATCTATCATGGCGTTGCGCTCAACACTATTAGGACAAATACGCTCTAACAATGCTGCCAACATTGGGCCATCGGCTCCCACCGCCGATTTACTCCCCACCTCTTCGTGATCGGTACAAATTAATAATGCAGGGATATTTTTATCGGTGGCAAGCAATGCCTGTAAACCAACAAAACAACTTAATTGGTTATCTAAGCGAGCGCTGGCTAATAAATTATTGTCTAAACCAATAATTTGAGCCGGGTGTGTATCATAAAAACATAACTCATAACTTAATACACGCTCAACGGTGGCACTGGGGATATCCCTTAATAATTGTTGCTTTAACAATAACGATAAATAGTCAGCATCTATCTCTTGGTTGGTTAATGACAATACTGGGGGCAGATGTAACTGAGCATTAACCTCACGATCTTTATTAGCGGTTTTATCTAAATGAATGGCGAGGCTTGGAATCGTTGCAATCGCTCTTTTAAAATCCACTAACCAGCTTTGTAAATTTCCATCAACATCAGTACCGGTTACCCGCCCTGCTAATGATAAGTCTCTATCAAACCATGGGTTAAGTAATGCACCACCATAAACCTCAACCGCTAACTGTAAATAGTTGTGCTCTCGCATAATGGGATTAGGTTTTACTTTTAAACAGGGGCTATCGGTATGTGCACCCACCATACGAAAACCCTGTTCAATTGGGTTTTCACCTGTAGTAAAAGCAATAATAGAAGACTGATTGCGTACGAGATAATAACGACTATACGGCTCTAAGAACTGCCCGTTTAATTCAGCAAATCCAGCCTCTTTTAATAGGCCCACCATAGAGGCGACACAGTGAAAGGGGCTGGGAGAGTTATTTAAAAAGCTAAGTAGATTTTGATTAAATACATTAATTGCCATAATAAGTTATGCGCCAAAATAAATGAAAGAAAAAAGCACCGCAGAGAGTAATATACGATAAACCACAAACATCATAAATCCCAATCGTTCAATCCAGCGCAAAAACAAATAAATACACACAAAAGCCGCTACAAAAGACATCACAACGCCTAACCCAATATCGAGCCATTGCACTGCAACTTGCATTTGCCATAATTGAACAAACTTATACGTTCCCGCCGCCACAATAAGCGGTATGGATAATAAAAAAGAAAAACGCGCGGCACTCACCCGTGACATACCACACAACAAGCCTGCCGTCATGGTAATCCCAGAACGAGAGGTACCAGGCACTAATGCTAAGGCTTGGGCTAAAGCGATAATCAGCACCCGAGAAAAGCCTATTTGATATTCTGTTTTCTTGCCTATACCGTAATACTCTGCCACCCCTAACAGCAAACCAAACACTAAGGTGGTTGTGGCAACAATCCATAGCTGTCGTAAGTGCTCGGCAATAAAATCATTAAATACAAAGCCTATGGTGGCTGCTGGTATGGTGGCTAATAAAATCATCCAGCTAAGTGTGGTTTCATCGGTTACCTTGCCAGAAAAGCTACTCAGCCATGCTTTGAGTAACGCTTTACACTCCTGTCTAAAATAAATAATGA
>CBDUPS010000264.1:0-3318 GCA_965369155.1 uncultured Spongiibacteraceae bacterium | reverse complement strand
TGTGACCGCTCAAAAAAGAACTGAGTCACTACAAGATGTTCCTATTTCTGTTTCTGCTTTAAGCAGTGACAATATTGAACAGCGTGGAGTGTCTAACGCGGGGGATTTAAAAACAGCCATTCCTAGTATGCACGGCTATGAAGCCCCAGGCTCAAGAGGCAACTTAAGCTTAAGCTTACGCGGTATTAGTGCAGGCTCCCCCAGTAACTTATCGACAGATCCTTCGGTAGCGCTTTATTTAGATGGTGTTTATGTTGGAAAAACAGTGGGCTTAGCTATGGATGTGGCTGACCTAGAGCGAGTTGAGGTGTTAAGAGGGCCGCAAGGTACACTTTATGGCAGAAACGCTACAGGCGGGGCTGTTGGCCTGATTAGTAAAAAACCCACGGGTGAGTTTGGGGGCAAAGTGACAACTACGGTCGGTAGTGACCAATTAAGAGGTTTGAAGGGTGTTATTAATTTACCCAGTATGGCCTCGTTATCTTCTTCTATTGCGTTTAACAAACGTAAGCGGGATCACTTGATTGACAGTGATAGTCCTATTCAGGATGGCTTTGATGATATAGATAGACAAGCGTTTAAGATTAATCTGCAATGGGATCCTAGCGAGAAATTCTCTGCCAATTATACTTACGACGAAAGTGATTTAGAAGAAGATGCCTCCTCTGTGCAGTTAGTAGGCCTGACGCCTACAGATGGAAATCCAGGGCCTGGTTTTTCTCCAGTCTCCAGAATAACCAATGTGCAAGGCTTACTGGCTAATGCGCAGGGTTTAACCATGATTCCTGGGGCAGACTCAAGAATTGCTGATCGTTTAGTTCCGTCTTTAAAGGCTTTACTTAAAGCCTATGCACCTGCCAGCAGTAGCCGACCTAGTTCTGAAAAAGTAGACCTTGAGTCTTATACTGAAAGTGAATCTAAAGGTCATGCTTTAACTCTTACATGGTTTTTTGATGATTTTGAAATTAAAAATATTACTGCGTATCGAGATACTGAAACCCGCAACGTTGGTGATTTTGATGGTATCGATAGCTCGCTTAATGCCAACGGTGTGGGAGCCATTAATGATGGAGCATTGGCAGCTTTAGTGGGATTACATGCTGGGGCTGAAACAGCAACAGATACTATTCCGGGAATACCTAATGCGCTATATCCCACTATTCTTAACCAAATTTATACTGATATTGATGCCTTAGGGGCAGGCCATACCAATCAAAACGCCTTTTTTACCTATGAGCAATTATCGAATGAGCTACAGTTAGTCGGTAGTGCTGATAGGCTTGATTATGCTGTAGGCTTATATCTGTTTGAGGACGATGGTAGTTATAGCTCAAGAAAGCTTTTTGCAGGTCCAGTAGGGCCATTGGTGACCACAAGTTACGATAATGCAACATCAGCTCAGGCACTTTATGGGCAAACCACCTATACGCCAGCGATATTAGAGGATCGATTATCTATAACAGCAGGCTTACGTTATACCCATGAAGAAAAAGAAGTGAAGTATAAGTACTTAACGGCAGGTAGTTCGTTTGATCGTGCTTTTTGGGCTATGGGTATGGGAGCACCGGCAGGCTTTAATCCGGCTAATCCGTATCAGCAGTTACCCCAAAGCACCTATGGACTTTCTGATGACGAAAGTTTTAATAATATCTCTGGAACATTAACAGCCGCTTATCAACTAACAGAAAGCTCTTCGGTATTTTTAAGATACGCCACCGGTTATCGTAGTGGTGGTTTTAATGGCGAGTCTTTATCAACGGATATTCTGGGTAACCCCGCTGCCAATAAGTATGATGAAGAAACCATTAAGCAGCTTGAGTTAGGATACAAATCAAAACTTTGGAGACAGCGCTTGCAATTAAATGCATCGCTTTATCACTATACGTTTGATGATGCTCAAGTTAGTACGATTGGCTTAACACCAGGGGGCGCGGTTAATACCTCAATTGTTAACGCTGCAAGTGCTACCCGTACAGGTGGTGAGTTAGAGTTAACGGCATTAGTTACTCCAGATTTGTTAGTTTCTTTTGGGGCTTCTTTTGTTAGCGGTGATTTTGATGAGTTTGAGTTTTGTGGTGCTAGTACAAACTGTTATTACCAAGATGGTGTAGTGATTAATGATAAGTTTGTTGCTGATCATGCCGAGAGATCCAACTCACCAGACACAACAATTAATGTTGCGGTAGATTGGACGGCTGCCCGTATGTCTTTTGGTACATTAAATGTTTATATGGATGCAAGTTGGCGTAGTGATGTATCTAGTGCCGCATTATGGATGAGTGCACAAAGTGATGGCGACTTGATTGTGTATGATGCCATGATGTTTGATGGCTATACATTGGTTAATAGCCGCATTAGTTTGGATGACATAGAAGTTGGCGATGGAAACCTTTCAGTGGCGCTATGGGCTAAGAACCTACTGGACGAAGAGTATCAAACCTTTGGTATCAACTTTGGTAGCTTAGGCATCGAAACACGTCAGTGGGGTTCTCCTCGTACGGTAGGACTTGACTTGTCTTATTCATTCTAAAGAAGAGAGGCTCTCTCTTTTAACAAATGGGTCTTCGCCGCGCACTAATTGCGCGGCTTTTTTTTGCAAGGTGATTAGATTATTTAGATGTTATTGAATCACATCAATATAAAATCACAGCATACTAGCTACACTGTTCTTGCAGCTTCTCTGGCGCTTTTTATGGCCCCTTCTATGTAGCCGACATCGTGACAATCTCCAATCGCTATGGCTTTGATATTGGCTTGCTGTAACTGACTGGTAAGAGATAAGTCAGGCTCTGCTCCTTGAGCGATAATCACCGAATCTGCTGGTATTTTTTGAGTGACGCCATCAAGCTCGTAGGTAAGATGTGTTTTATCAATATGGATATTTTCAACCTTGGTGTACAAAGCGGCATGATGTTTTCTTAAGAGGTATAGCACCCGCCAGCGACGGTAAACACTAAGCTCGGCCCCTAAGGTACGAGAAGGCTCCAGTACGGTAACTTGTCGCCCTCGCTCAACTAATAGTTCGGCTACTTCAAGACCAACGAGTCCACCACCTACAATGCACACTTGCTTACCAACAGGCATATAAAGGTGGCTGAGTTTTCTAAGTAAGCCAATATGGCGAGTAATACCTAAAATTCGGGCTAGCGTAACGGCAGTTTTGCTTAATAAAGGCAGCTTGGCTGTGGCGCCTTTGCTACCAAACAATAATCCCCGTAACTCATTGCCGTCAAAAACATGGGGCAATTCTTTTCCCTGAAGGTCGGGAGCTTGACGGTTAGCACCGACCGCTGTAAGAACCACATCAGGGTTTTCTTT
>CBDUPS010000263.1:0-3334 GCA_965369155.1 uncultured Spongiibacteraceae bacterium | reverse complement strand
AGGCACGGTGTGCTACTTTTTTTACAGCCTCCTCTCGTAGTTGCTTAAACGACATTTCCACTAAGTCGCGAATAATGGATTCAACGTCACGGCCTACATAGCCTACTTCAGTAAACTTAGTGGCTTCTACTTTTATAAAGGGTGCATGGGCTAGCTTGGCAAGTCGGCGTGCAATTTCTGTTTTACCCACACCGGTAGGGCCGATCATTAAAATATTTTTTGGAGTAATTTCATCGCGTAATAGGTCATCTAACTGCATACGGCGCCAGCGATTACGCAGAGCAATGGCAACAGCGCGTTTGGCATTGTGTTGACCAACAATAAACTTATCAAGTTCGTGAACAATTTCTTTAGGGGTCATATTTGACATGGGATATCCTTTTATTTCAGTAAAACGCAAGCGGTGTGGTAGGCGTTACTGGCAATCTAATGTTTCGATGGTTTGATTGTGGTTGGTGTAAATACAAATATCACCTGCAATCGATAAGCCTTTTTTTACAATATCTTCAGCACTTAGTTCGGTATTCTCTAATAAGGCTCTTGCGGCAGATTGAGCAAAAGGGCCGCCAGAGCCAATGGCAATAAGGTTGTCTTCGGGCTCTATAACGTCACCATTACCGGTAATGATTAATGAGGTAGTGTGATCAGCAACAGCAAGCAACGCCTCTAAACGACGTAAGGAGCGCTCGGTACGCCATGCTTTCGCAAGCTCAACCGCTGCGCGGGTTAGTTGCCCATGGTATTTTTCGAGCTGTGCTTCAAATAGCTCAAACAAGGTAAAAGCATCAGCGGTGCCTCCGGCAAACCCTGCAATCACTTTGTTGTTGTACAGGCGGCGCACTTTGCGAGCATTACCTTTCATAACGGTATTACCCATGCTTACCTGGCCGTCACCACCGATAACGACTTTGCCATTACGGCGCACTGAGAGAATGGTGGTTCCGCGATATTGTTCCATAAATGCTCCAAGCGGCTGTAAAAAACAGCCAGCTAACGAAAATACGTATTAATTTGATTATCTTTAAGTGGGGTGTCGCACTAATAATTCAACCCTTTTTTGGGTTTAATTATTATTAACCTTTGCGCTTTAGCAGTAGTACATCCATTCCATTGGATATCAGCACGCTACGATCTTTTTCCATTTTGGAATGAGACGAATAAGGGCCAACTAAGATACGGTACCACGTGACGCCAGATGAATTAGTGCTAGGGTCTACCGTTACATTCATGCCCATTAAGGTTATTTTTGCTTTTACTTTATCGGCGTCAGCTGCTGAGCGAAAAGATCCAGCTTGTAGGATATAAATAATCGGGGTTTGCTCAGTTTTTATCGGCTGATCAGGAACGGTGACTTCGTTCTCAGGCAGTATGGTGTAAAAATCAAAAGTAGGCTTACTCGGCTTTTCCACGGTTTTTTCTTTTGCCGGAGACTTTTTATTTGTTGTTTTTTTAGCGCTAGTATCACTTGCTGTTTGTGGTGATGCAGGGGTAACTCCAGCGAGATAAATAAGAAATGCAATAAATAAACCGCAGATAACACCGCTTAAAAAAACTAACCACTGGGGCATCGCGGGTTTTTGCTCGCGTTTAGAGGTTTGTTTGCGAGTGGTTTTTTTACGAACGGGAGCTTTGGCCATAATATTCTTTTACACTAAAAATTTACATTTGTGTTGGGGCGCTAACCCCTAATAATTGTAATCCGTTACGAATAACAATTTCTACTGCCGCATTTAAGCACAAGCGACTGTCGCGGAGTGTAGCATCTTCTACGAGCATTTTATGAGCGTTGTACCAGCTATGGTATTCACCAGCTAACTCTTTTAAGTAATTGGCGATTTGATGAGGCTCATAAACTTCAGCAGCTTTTTGAACAGCCTCAGGAAAGGCATCTAAACGAGCTAATAGAGCTTGTTCTTGTGGCTCTGCTAACGCAGTTAAGTGAGCTAAACCATTATCTTTGTCCCACACTAGATTTTGTTCCTCTAACTTACGCCATACCGATGCACAGCGAGCATGGGCATACTGAATATAGTACACAGGGTTTTCGTTAGTAGTAGAAAGGGCTAAATCAATATCAAAAATTAATGGGGAGGAGGGAGCCCGTGCTACTAAAAAGTAGCGGGTAGCATCACAGCCAACCTCTTGTATTAAATCACTGAGGGTTACATAGCTGCCGGCGCGCTTAGAAATTTTTACCTCAGCACCATCACGGGTAACAGTAACCATCTGGTGAAGCACATAATCGGGCCAACCTTTTGGAATACCTAAGTTAACTGCTTGAAGCCCGGCACGGACTCGAGTAATCGTGCTGTGGTGATCAGAGCCTTGTTCGTTAATAACCGAGACAAAACCTCGTTTCCATTTTTCAATGTGATAGGCCACATCGGGTACAAAATAGGTATAGCCGCCGTCGCTTTTTTGCATAACGCGGTCTTTATCATCACCAAATTCGGTGGTTTTTAGCCAAAGGGCGTTATCTTTTTCATAGGTGTAGCCGTTCTCTTTTAGTAACGTAACCGTAGCGTCTACTTTGCCGTCTTTGTATAAAGAGGATTCTAAATAATAGACATCAAAGTTAACGCCAAAGGCTTTTAGATCGTGGTCTTGTTCTTGGCGTAAGTAGGCAACAGCAAACTGTTGAATCGCCATTATATCCCCAGCATCCCCTTTGCCAGTTACTGATTTATCCGCAGAGGTAATGGTTTTTTTGGCCAAATAAGCCTCTGCCACATCACAAATATAATCGCCTTTGTACCAATCACTTTCTGCCCAGCGCTCATCTTCTGGAGTAATACCTAAACAGCGGGCTTGTACACTAAGGGCGAGGTTATTAATTTGGCCACCAGCATCGTTATAATAAAACTCTCGGGTCACATTCCAGCCGGTTGCCGCTAGAAGCCTACAGATGCTATCGCCTATAGCACCACCACGACCATGACCAATATGCAGAGGGCCAGTAGGATTAGCTGAGACAAATTCTACCTGTACTTTTTTATTTTGCCCTGTTTGGTTTTTACCAAAGTTGGAACCTTGCTCTAATACGGTAGCAATAATAGCCGCTTGGCTGGCTTGATTTAAAAAGAAGTTAATAAAGCCAGGGCCTGCAATATCTACTGATTTTATTTGTTCTGATTGAGGCAGGGCATCAATAAGACTCTGGGCAATTTGTCGAGGGTTACTTTTAGCGGGCTTGGCTAACACCATAGCCAAATTAGTGGCAAAGTCCCCATGACTGGCATCGCGGGTTCGTTCAATTTGTGGGGTTATATTGATATCGCGGGGCAATAAGCCTTGGTCTTGTAGATTAGTTAATGCTTGGTTTAATAATGTAACT
>CBDUPS010000262.1:0-3357 GCA_965369155.1 uncultured Spongiibacteraceae bacterium | reverse complement strand
TCATACATAAGAGTATGCCCACTAAAGTCTGAGGGTTTGGCAACCCCTAAGGGAAGATGTTGCGAGTGAATCGCTTCAATCGTTTTGGTTTGTTTATGATAAAGGTAGCAATCCGGCAAACCACCGTTCCATACTTCAATGGTTTTATGGTAAAAATCAAGGCTTACTGCACAGGCGCAGCAGAATAAATCGTTAGGCAGGATTTCTAATAACTTGCTATTAAGTTCTTTTAAAATTTCACTAAGAGAAAAACCTTTTTCAGCCATACCATAAAAGGTTTGTGCTAAAGGTAATGCTCCAATAGCCGCGGCTAAACCATGGCCGGTAAAATCGCCTAATAACACTAATAAGTTTCCAGCCGGCTGGCTGGCAGCTAACAGAATATCTCCATTAAATGCCGCTAACGGTGACAACGAATAATGAATATTATCAGCCGCTAAATACTCTCCATAAGCTACTTTATCAAATACTTTTTTAGCAATTACTTGTTCACGCAATAAACGCTCATTATGCAAACTAATTTCATCGTTCTGCTGTTGTAGGGTTTTATGCATACTAACCATACGCATAAAGGCATTTAGCTTCGCCTCAAGAATAACTCTGTTATAAGGTTTAGATAAAAAATCGTCCCCCCCCGCCTCTAAGCAGCGGGCTAATGAGCCTACCTCAGTTAACGAGGTAAGAAAGACGATAGGCACTAGTTTATTATCACAGAATTTTTTAATGTACTGTGCCACCTCAAAACCATCCATACGTGGCATGAGTGCATCAAGTAAAATAATATCAGGGGAAACGTTATGGTACATCTCAATGGCTTCAACACCATCGGCAGCACAAAAAACTTCGTAACCTAAGTGGCGAACAAAGCTTTCTAAAATGAGTCGATCTGAAGGATTATCATCTGCTAGTAAAATCCGCGCTTTCTTATCAGGTGCGGACATAACGACTATTCAATCGTAAATAGGCGCTGAAAATTCGATATTGTTAATATTTTTCTAACATCATCGTTGCAATTTTTTATCGTAATATCAGCGTTATCGCCACCGGCAAAGTCTCTTAACAAAAGCAGCATACCTAACGCAGAGCTATCAAGATAAGTCGCCCCTTGCATATCAACTTGGTAGGTTTTTGGCATTGTACCTAACTCTTCATAAGTGCGGCGAAAATCTTGGTGCGCACTAAAGTCAAAGCGACCATCAATTTGAATGGTCAGCTCATCTCCTTGCTCTGATACACTCGATTTAATTCCCATGTTCATTCCTTAGTGGGGCTATAGACTTTGCCCTAATCAGTATAATTTACGAATACATCACAAAAAATAAAGAACCCTGTCTCTTTTGTTTAAGAATAGTGGATTCTAAAAAATTTACCAGCACAACATCCTAACCAACATTAATAAATTGAAGCGTGTCTACTGTCTCAATTTGAGGCTCTGATCTATCTAAGGGTAAATTGATAAAGTCAAAAAGGTTTTTATCCGCCATTTGCGAAGGTGAAATATGGCTAATACTGCGAAAAATGTTCTCTAAACGCCCCGGTTGAGTTTTCTCCCACTCTGCTAGCATCGCTTTGATTGACTGACGTTGCAGATTTTCTTGAGATCCACATAAATTGCAGGGAATGATAGGAAACTGCTTAATCGCTGAATAGGCAATAATATCTTTTTCGTTACAGTACGCTAACGGTCGTATCACCACATTGCGTTTGTCATCGCTACGTAATTTAGGCGGCATTGCTTTCATTCGACCACCAAAAAACATATTTAAAAATAAGGTTTCGATAATATCGTTACGATGATGGCCTAAGGCAATTTTAGTCGCGCCAATTTCCTCGGCAAAACCATACAAGCTGCCACGACGTAATCGTGAGCACAAACCACAGGTTGTTTTACCTTCAGGGATTTTGTCTTTAACAATGCTGTACGTATCTTTCTCTAGAATATGAAAAGGCACTCCCAAGGAGGATAAAAATGTAGGCAGTACTTCTTCGGGGAACCCTGGCTGCTTTTGATCAAGATTCACCACAACCAATTCAAACTCAATCGGTGCATTTTTCTGCAGGCTCATTAACATATCTAACATGGTGTAAGAGTCTTTGCCCCCAGATAAACACACCATTATTTTGTCGCCAGCTTCAATCATTTGATAATCAGCAATCGCCTCCCCCGCATTACGACGCAAGCGTTTCTGTAGTTTATTAAATTCGCGTTTCTCTTTGCCTATCAGATTATCCATCTCATATCCCCACTGTAAAAACTGCCGATATTCTACACCTAAAAGCCATCATATCCTCCCTACCTCATACTTTTTGAGTTGGTATTTCCCCTCAAAATGCATAGAATGTGTGGCCGTAGGTTAAAACCTCCCATATTTACCTTTATTTTCTAACCACAGGAATTCACATAATGAAACAGCCCGTTAGAGTTACTATTACCGGAGCCGCAGGCCGAATTGGCTATGCCTTACTTTTTCGTATTGCTTCTGGCGCTATGCTAGGGGAAGACCAACCCGTTATTTTACAGTTATTAGACATTACCCCTGCTATGGATGCCCTACAAGGCGTTGCAATGGAACTTGATGACTGTGCTTTTCCTTTACTACAAGATGTTATCTGTACCGATGATCCAATGGTTGGCTTTAAAGATTGTGACTACGCATTATTAGTTGGCGCCCGTCCCCGTGGTCCTGGCATGGAGCGTAAAGATTTATTAGAAGCCAATGCTGCCATCTTCTCGGTACAAGGCAAAGCAATTGATGCCGTGGCTAACAAAAACATTAAAGTACTCGTGGTGGGCAACCCAGCTAATACCAATGCGGTTATTACTCAGCGTAATGCCCCTAGCATTAACCCACGTAACTTCACCGCGATGACCCGTCTAGATCACAACCGTGCTCTGACACAAATTGCCAAGAAAAATAACACCTCAATTAACGCTGTTAAAAAAGTTATCGTTTGGGGTAACCATTCAGCTACTCAGTATCCAGATTTACACCATGCAACCGTTGATGGAAAGCCTGCAATGGAAACTATTGAGCAATCATGGTACGAAGAAACCTTTATCCCTGTGGTACAACAACGTGGTGCTGCTATTATTAAAGCCCGTGGTGCTTCATCGGCAGCATCGGCCGCCAATGCTGCTATCGACCATATGCGTACTTGGGCGTTAGGCTCTGAAGAGAATGATTGGGTTAGCATGAGCGTTTTAAGTGATGGCTCTTATGGCATTGCTGAAGGCCTTATCTATTCATTCCCTGTTACTTGTAAAAATGGGGACTGGAGCATTGTGCAAGGTTTAGAGATTAATGACTTTAGCCGTGCAAAAATGCAGGCCACTGAAAAAGAGCTTAGCGAAGAGCG
>CBDUPS010000261.1:0-3369 GCA_965369155.1 uncultured Spongiibacteraceae bacterium | reverse complement strand
TTAAATCAAGCACGGGTTTGGGGCGGCGATAAAAAAACAGTTAACTTAGGTTTAAAAGATGCGGTTTGGTTGACGATTCCCCGAGGACAGCAAAGCAACGTTAAAGCCGAACTAAAAATTGATAGTGTTATTAAAGGGGCAGTAGTTGCCGGTGAAAAACACGGTGTTGTCTCTATCACGCTTAATGATGAATTATTACAAGAAGTCCCGCTTGTTGCTTTAGAGAGCGTGGATAAAGCCGGCTTTTTTGCCTCATTAATTGATAGCATTAAGCTGTTTTTCTTTCAGGTATTACAACGATGAGTCACGTTTTTTTAAACGGAGAGTTTATTGAGGCTGAAAATGCCAAGGTTTCGGTGTTAGACAGAGGCTTTTTATTTGGTGATGGGGTTTACGAAGTTATTCCTGTGTACCATCGTAGTGCCTTTACTCTTATCGAGCATCTTGAGCGATTAGAGCGTAGCTTAGAGTCGATTAATATACCTAACCCCTATAGTAAAAGTCAGTGGCAAGATATTATTGAAGAATTAGTTTCTTACCAAGAGACAGATAACCAAGCTATTTATTTACAGGTAACCCGTGGCGCTCCCTCTGTGCGAGAGCATGTTATCCCTAAGGGCGTGAAGGTAAAGCCCACTATTTTTGCCATGAGCAGGCCTATTGTAAGCACTATGCAGGGTATCGATGATGTTACCTGCATTAAAGCGGTAGTGTTAGATGATATTCGTTGGAGCCGTTGTGATATAAAAAGTATTTCATTGTTGGGCAATGTCCTACTTAAAGAATCAGCGATAAAAGCGGGGGCTGATGAGGCTATTTTATTACGCGATGGCTTAGCAACCGAAGGTGCCGCCAGTAATTTTTTTGCTGTAGTTGATGGCACGATTCGTACCGCTCCTTGTGATTATCGTTTGCTTGGGGGGGTGACGCGAGACTTACTGGTGAAACTACTACAAGAATCTACGCTACCCTTTAGTGAAGAGGCAGTCACCGAGGAAGAGCTTTATCAGGCGAGCGAAATTTGGATGACCAGCTCCACTAAAGAAATTATGGCGGTTACCAGCCTTAATGGAGCTGTTATTAGTAATGGGGTGGCCGGCCCTTTGTGTAAAGCCACAGCCAACTTATATTTAGCGTACAAAGATACTTTTATTGCCGGTATTGCTTATGACTGAGAACACGACACCTTCGCCACTTACCTTCCCCTGTGAAAACTATCTTATTAAGGTAGTAGGCAAGGCTGGGGATGAATACCGTGAAGTGGTGATTGATATTGTAAAAAACCATGCCCCTGAGGTAGAGGAGACACAAATTACTGAGGTGATCAGTCGTAATGGTCGTTTCTGTTCATTAAATATGCGCATTACCGCCACAGGAGAGCAGCAAATACAGATGATATGTAGCGAGCTGATTGCCTTAGAACATGTTCACATGGTGATTTAATGATCCCGCAAGGGGAACACAACCAAGTTGTTGTTAGAAACTTAAACCTGCAACCCTATGAGGTGACATGGCAGGCAATGCAACAATTCACTGATCAGCGTACAGTAGATACATTAGATGAACTCTGGTTTTTGCAGCACCACCCAGTATTTACCCAAGGCCAAGCCGGTAAGGCTGAACACATACTTAATGCCGGTACTATTCCTGTAGTTAAAAGTGATCGTGGTGGGCAGGTAACCTATCATGGGCCAGGCCAGCTTATTGTTTATTTTTTGGTTGATTTAAAAAGGCAAAAAATAGGGGTAAGAGATATGGTGCGTTTATTGGAGAGCGTTATTATTAATGTATTGTCTGGCTACGATATAAAAGCCCAAGCTCGAGATGATGCCCCTGGAGTTTATGTAGAGGGTAAAAAAATAGCGTCACTAGGCCTTAGGGTTCGTCGTGGTTGTTGTTATCATGGGTTAGCTTTTAACATTAATATGAACACAGAGCCTTTTTTACAGATTAATCCCTGTGGCTACGCAGGCATGGCGATTGCACAGGTTAGTGACTATGTAGACGTGGCATTTAGTGCAGTACACCAACAGGTTTTATTAGCCTGTTTAGAACAATTAGGTTATCAGCAATCACATTACCATGATGTGCTGCCTAGCCTAGAGACTCACCGGTAAAATACAGATACATAACGAACACTGAGCGTAAATAATGAGTAAGTTACCTAATACACCTTCTGATAAAGCAGTTGAAGGTTCAACCCTTAAAAATAAGCGAGTGCCTTTAGTGCAAGGAGAGAAGCTGCGAGGTGCAGATAAAACCGCTCGTATCCCTATAAAGGTTATCCCTACGGTTGAGTTACCTCGTAAGCCTGATTGGATTCGGGTCAGAATGCCAATCTCCCCTGAAGTGTCACGGATAAAAAGTGTTTTACGCAAACATAAGTTGGCTTCTGTATGTGAAGAAGCGCAGTGTCCTAATTTAGGCGAGTGCTTTAGCGGTGGTACAGCTACTTTTATGATTATGGGTGAGATATGTACTCGTCGCTGTCCTTTTTGCGATGTAGCCCATGGTAAACCTAATCCACTAAGCCCTAATGAGCCGATTGAGCTTGCCGAAGCCATTGCCGAGATGGCACTCAAATATGTGGTGATAACCTCGGTTGACCGTGATGATTTAAAAGATGGTGGGGCGGATCATTTTGTTCAATGCATTCGTGAAACCCGTATGCGTAACCCGAATATTCGCATTGAGGTGTTAGTGCCTGATTTTCGTGGTCGTATGGAGATTGCCTTAGATGCCCTAAGTCACGAAGCCCCAGATGTGTTTAATCACAATTTAGAAACGGTGCCTCGTTTGTATTTACAAGCCCGCCCTGGAGCCGACTACCAGTGGTCATTAGATCTTCTTAAAAAGTATAAAGCTCGCCGCCCCGATGTATTAACCAAATCGGGTTTAATGGTTGGCTTGGGTGAAACTGACGAAGAAATTGTTGATGTGATGTATAAAATGCGTGAACACGATATCGACATGATAACTATTGGTCAGTATTTACAACCTAGTCGTAATCACCTTCCTGTGGCACGTTTTGTAGAGCCTGAGATATTTAACAGTTGGCAAAAAACCGCTGAATCGTTGGGTTTTAAGAGTGTTGCCAGCGGTCCTTTGGTGCGTTCGTCCTATCATGCAGATAAACAAGTAGATATCAGCCTATTTAAATAACAAAAAAGGCAGCATCAGCTGTCTTTTTTTATGCACGTCGCCAATAACGGTTTCACTATTGCGTATTTTATCCGCACATCTTTTACTGATGAAGGGGCAGTGGTGCGTGTTATCAGATGGGGCAATCAGGTATAATGGCGACTAAAATTATTGAGTGATAAACAGCCTATAACGGAGCATACGAGTGAGTAAAGAACGGTTAATTAT
>CBDUPS010000260.1:0-3394 GCA_965369155.1 uncultured Spongiibacteraceae bacterium | reverse complement strand
CTAAATCCGTTACTTTCTAACAACGGTTACTAATCACCTTTCTCGAGCATTGAGTTGGCAAAAGACAATAGGCTAAACTTAAACCTTTACCCTTTCCGTACAAACACCTGTGAGAATACCTGCTAAGCACTTATTGCGTAGGCAACAACGAGAAACCCAATGATTCCACAACGCTTTATTGATGATCTACTTACACGAATTGATATCGTGGAAGTTATTGATAAGCGCGTACGCTTAAAGAAAACTGGGCGAAATTACAGTGCCTGCTGCCCTTTCCACGAAGAAAAAACCCCGTCATTTAGCGTTAATCCTGAGAAACAATTTTACTATTGCTTTGGTTGTGGCGCTGGGGGCAATGCCATTAGTTTTTTAGTGGATTATGAGCGCCTCGAATTTCCTGAGGCGGTAACAGTACTTGCCAACCATTTGGGCGTTGAAGTCCCCAACGATGCACCACAAAACAAAGAAGAGCACAAAGAAAAGCAACAGATTCTCCCAACATTAGAGAAAGCCTGTGCCTTCTATCGGCACCAGTTAAAACAGCACCCTCAAGCCAGCAACTACCTAAAAAAGCGCGGTTTAACGGGGCTAACGGCTAAAGACTTTTTACTAGGCTACGCCCCGTCAGGTTGGGATAATTTACTTAAAACGGTCACCAGTGACGAACTACATTGGCTTATTCAAGCAGGCGTTATTACCCACAAGGCACAAGAAAACAAAACCTTCGATTTTTTTAGAGAGCGCATCATTTTTCCCATTCGCAACCATGCGGGCAAAGTTGTTGCCTTTGGTGGACGGGTATTAAACGATGACAAACCAAAGTACCTCAATACCCCTGAAAGCTCGGTGTGTCATAAAAGCCATGAACTATACGGGCTATACGAGGCCCGCAAATCTAACCGTCAGCTACAACAGCTTTTGGTAACCGAAGGCTATATGGATGTGGTTATGCTTGCCCAACATGGGGTACGCAATGCCGTTGCCACGTTGGGTACCGCTATTCAAGAAACCCACCTACAAAAAATATTTAGAACCGTTGATGAGGTGGTTTTTTGCTTTGATGGTGATGATGCCGGGCGAGCTGCGGCAAAAAAGGCCTTGTTAGCGGCCTTGCCACTGATGAATGACAATCGCCAAGCCCGTTTTTTCTTTTTGCCTGAAGGAGAAGACCCAGACTCCTTAGTACAAAAAATTGGTGCCGAAAGTTTTACCGAGCAGGCCAACAATGCCCTGCCGTTATCACAGTTTTTGTTTAACGCCGCAGGTGCGGTGGGTGAGAAAAACAAAATTGAAGACTTAACGCAATTTAGTCAAAAATCCATGGCAATGATCAATACCTTGCCAGAGGGTGTGTTGCAGCAATTAATGTTGAATGAACTCAAAGCCCGTACCGGACTCTCCATTGACGCACTAAAAGAAGCTACTGCGGCACAAAAGCAACAGAGCTCGCCACAAACCTACAGTCAACCGACCCATTCTGCACAGCCCCCTCAAGCAGCTGCAAACCCAATTCGTCACAACCCTCAAACCAAGCTTAAAATTGAACGCACCTTGGCTCATTACGCTATTGCGATGGTATTACAGCAAACTACGTTAGCACTAATGGCTGATACCCCACTCGATAGCCTGCAAGAGTCTAGCGATGAAACAATTCAAGCCCTACTGCAACTTATTGCTGTCATCAACGATAACCCCGATATATCCCAAGAGCGGCTTTGGGGTTTATGGCACGGCACCCCAACTGGCACCCTCTTTTTACAATTAGCCGGGGAAGAAAAACTGATCCCTGAAAACGAGCTGGCCAAAGCCTTTCCTGACATCATACAGCGACTCGTTAAGCAGCAAAAAAAGAAACAGTCGGAACTTTTGTGGCAAGAACTGGCGAAATTAAAAAGTGTCTCCTATAGTGAATTAAGCCAAGAGCAGCAATCTCGACTGCATTTGCTTACAAGGCAACTCACCGGCAAATGATAAAAAGGCCCTCTACTTGAAATATGTAAAAACACCCTCATATTGCTTAACCTAACCGGCTTTTGAACAGTAGCACCAAGGCCAATTAATCCGCTATAATGGGCGGCTAACTTTTAAACTGGACTGATGGAATAATATGTCAGCTGTAGAATCTAAAAAACAGGAACAATCACGCCTTAAAGAGCTTATTTCTAAAGGTCGTGAACAAGGCTACCTCACTTATGCTGAGGTTAATGACCACCTGCCTGATGGGATTTCTGACCCTGATCAGGTAGAAGATATTATCCAGATGATCAATGACTTAGGCATTCAAGTTTTTGAAGATGCCCCTGACGCTGACACCTTGTTACTCGCCGAAGACGAATCTCCCGATGAGATTGCCGCCGCAGAAGCCGCTGCCGCATTAGCTGCCGTTGAAAACGAAATGGGGCGCACCACTGACCCCGTACGCATGTATATGCGTGAAATGGGTACGGTCGAACTTCTTACCCGTGAGGGTGAAATTGCCATTGCTAAGCGCATCGAAGAAGGCACCCGGGAAATCATGTCGGCTTTCGCCTACTTTCCCTCATGTGTTGATGGTGTTTTAGAGAGCTACGAACTAGTAAGAACTGAAGAGAAAAAGCTAGCAGATGTATTAATTGGTTACCTTGAGCCTATGGAATATGTTCCCTCTGCCGCTGAAATCGAAGCATTAAGAAAAGAAAATGAAGACGATGAAAACACTGAAGAGGAAGAGGAAACAACCACCGGCCCCGATCCAGAAGAAGCAGAACGACGCTTTAAAGAGCTAGAAAAGCAATTTAAAAAGTCTGAAAAAGCCATTGAGCAACATGGTCGTTACTCCAAGAAAGCACAAAAAGAGTTAGAAGCTTTAGCTGAGTTATTTAAATACTTTAAACTCACCCCTAAAACCTTTGACCCTATGCTACAACGGGTAAAAATTGTGGTTGCTGACATTCGTTCTAAAGAAAAGCTCATTCAACGCCTTTCTATTCGCCAAGCCAGAATGCCACGTAAAGATTTTCTTGTAAGCTTTTTGGGCAACGAAACTAATGAGGCTTGGGTCGATGGTATCTTAAAGTCTAAGAAAAAATATGCAGAAAATTTTGTTGAGATCGCTGAAGAGATCAAATATCTACAACGCAAGCTCTCTCAAATAGAAGAGCGCTCCGGCTTAACGATTGCTGATATACGCGAAATTAACCGTCGTATGTCAATGGGCGAGGCTCGTGCCCGCCGTGCGAAAAAAGAAATGGTTGAGGCTAACTTACGCTTGGTTATTTCTATTGCCAAAAAATACACCAACCGTGGCCTACAATTTTTAGACTTAATTCAAGAAGGCAACATCGGCTTAATGAAAGCGGTGGATAAGTTTGAATACCGCCGTGGTTATAAATTCTCTACCTATGCAACTTGGTGG
>CBDUPS010000259.1:0-3396 GCA_965369155.1 uncultured Spongiibacteraceae bacterium | reverse complement strand
ACCCCAGTTAATTTGCCCCTTTGTAATATCCGTTGTTCTTAATAGCCTTAAATTACCTTCTCCAACAGCCTTCGTAGTCCAACCATACTGAGGTTTTTCACACACATCCCCCAAAGTCGACCAATACCAGCCCCTAGGAAGATCATTCTTATTTTTTGTGACAACACTCATGCAATTAAGTATCCATTAAGTTCTTGTACAATGACTGGTAATTTTTTACCAAATAACGCTTGTGCTTTTAATAATCCACCCTGCTGTTTACATTCGGGGATTAAATCAAAATCATCCATTTCAAATTCGGCATTATTGGCTATTTCACTCAGCACATCCCTGTGCTTCGCCCTGCGGGCAACATTCGTTGTGCAAAACGGCTTTCCTGCCGTTTTGTGATTTTTTATTCTTTCTACTAACATGTTTATCATGCGATCAAATAGCCGTTTAACTCTTGTAAGATAACAGGTAGTTCTTTACCAAAGAGCTGTTGTGCTTTCATTAAGCCTCCGTCCGATCGCATATCTGCTCGCCCATCAAAATCTTCGTACTCAAACTCTGCGTTATCCGCTATTTGATCGCGTATTCTATGCAGCCAAACCATTTGCTCACTATCGAAGTTTCGCTCTTGTTGTTTTAGCCAACCGTCAAAACGCTCATTTACAATTTGTGGAAAGGGTTCTAACTGTTGCGCTATACCAATAGAGTAGCGAATAAGGCTAATTAAAGCGGGGAGTTTTTCGCTAGGGGCGGCACCTTTGGCTTTTAGCTTTTCTAGTGTCTCATAAGCCTGCCATACATCTTTAGGGGCAATGTTATAAGGCGGTTGTTCTATTTGCTCAACAAGATCATTTAATTGCTCGTAACTTAAATGGCGTTGTGTGTAAGGTTGGCTGTAAACCAGTTGTATCGCATCAAGTTCGCTTTTATGTTCAGCAATAAATTTTTCGTAGCGCGTAATAATACCTTTGGCTTTTTCTGTATCGTAGCCTGCCTCTTCTAATTCATCAGCAGTGTCATCTATTAGTTGATCAGTATCGCGGCGTAGGTTTTCAAGCAGTTCACGAAGCTCTGGATTATGAAAAGGTTTTACTGCTTCATCGGCAATGGGTTCATAAATAGCCTTCGCTTCTTTATCGCTTACCTCATCGGTTCCATGAACCATTTTTATTTTTTCAGCAATGTAATCAACATTGCCTGCATGTACCAGTTTGGCCGCCACTAGGGCTAGGTTGGCTTCTTCGGCACTTTCACTCATGCTTTCTAAAGCGTCTTTTAGTTGTTTATTAATTTGCTTACGCTGGCCATCGGTGAGTTTACTGTCTAAGCGAATTAAACGATTACCTAAACTTTGTAAACTTTCGGGGCTACGATCACCCATAGCAATTTGTTGCATAAGTTTTTCGGTAGAGACAGAGGGTTTACGCTCAAGGCTTTTAGTTTCGGTTTTATCGGTTTCGGTAACGCCTACTGCATCAACTAATACAAAACGGGTTTTTGTAGGGGCATCAGGGGTTACTTTTTTAAGTACATCATCGCTTACTACACGGGTACCTCTACCTTTCATTTGCTCGTAATAAGATGGGCTTTTTACATCGCGCATAAATACCACACACTCCAGTGGCTTTATGTCGGTGCCAGTGGCAATCATATCAACGGTAACAGCTATGCGTAGGCGTGGGTTCGTACGAAAATCGCCAATAGTATCATCGGCGGTTTTTTTACCTACGCGGTACGTTACTTTTTTACAAAAGTCGTTACCTTCATTAAAAATCTCGCGAATAGCATCAACAATACGATCAGCATGATCATCATCTTTGGCAAAAAATAATGTTTTAGGAACCCAAGTACGCTGGGGAAAACATTCAGGTAAACAGCGCTCTTTAAATGCTTTTATCACAGTGCGTATTTGGTTAGGTGCAATAACACTACGATCAAGTGCCTTTTTATTATAGAGTTCGTCTTCGTCTAAAACTTCCCAGCGTTTTTGCTTGGTAAGACGATCGCGTATTTCAACATTGGTATTGGCTTCTATTAAGCCACCCTTTTCTGTTTTTTCAGTTTTTATACGGTAAATATCGTAACCCACATTAACACGGTCGATTACTGCGTCTTCGTGGGTATATTCTGAAACTATATTTTGATGAAAATAACCGATCGTTTTTTTGGTGGGTGTAGCGGTAAGGCCAATTAAAAAAGCATCAAAATAATCGAGTACCTGACTCCATAAATTATAAATAGAGCGATGGCATTCATCGATAATGATCACATCAAAAGTTTCAATCGGTATGTTAGGGTTATAAACCACCTCTTGTTTGTAATTGTGTGAAGCCATCTCAAAAGCTGAGTGTTCTTCAAGGTCTTCATCTAACTCTTTACCGCTTAGTTGTGAGTACATGCGCTGGATGGTGGAGATGGTTACTTTTATCTCATCACCAATACCTGCTGAGCCTAAAATGTGCGCGTTATAAAGTTCAGTAAATTTACGGCCATCATCAGGGGTGGTGTATTGCTGAAACTCTTTTAACGCTTGGCGACCAAGGTTGCCTCTATCTACCAAAAACAAAACCCGTTTAACTTTGGCGAACTTTGCTAACCGATAAACTTGAGTACAGGCGGTAAAGGTTTTACCTGCACCTGTAGCCATTTGTAGCAGTGCTCGTTGATGGTTATTTTTTAGTGATTTTTCGATGCCTGCGATAGCCTCAATTTGGCAATCTCTTAAACCTTTGGTATTAAGTTCTGGGAGCTGCTGTAAACGCGCTCGAAAACTTTCACCTTGCTCTAAGCGATCTTTTAACGTTTCAGGCTGATGAAAGTGAAACACATTACGAGACTTTGGTTTTGGATCGCGGTGATCTAAGTAGCGAATCTCATGGTTGGTGGCTTCGTATTGAAACGGTAACGGCTCATCATCCCCCACCCAACGCTGTATGTGTTTGGTTTTGCTTGTAGCGTAACGCCCTGCTTGATCTGCAACATGGCCAAGGCTAGTACCTTCTCTTTTGGCTTCTATAACGCCACAGGCCTTACCTTGGATAAAAAGCATGTAATCGGCAGGGCCTGTATCGGTATCAAACTCCCTTACCGCCACACCCAACTTTTCGTATAAATTAATCTTCTTTTTATCTTGTACCGCCCAACCTGCCGCCTCGAGTTTGGCATCGATCTCTATTCGTGTTTCGGATTCAAGCTTGTCGGTTGGTGATGCCATTTTTTATTATTATGTCCATATACTTTTGGGAAAGCAATAATTTGCTCCACTTCTCCACCTCGCCATCGATAAATCGCTTGTTTAGCATCACCTACCACCATATTAAAATTACCGTTAGCAAGTGAGTTATCTACTAAAGGTAACAAGTTATGCCATTGAGTGATTGATGTATCCTGAAATTCATCAATTAA
>CBDUPS010000258.1:0-3400 GCA_965369155.1 uncultured Spongiibacteraceae bacterium | reverse complement strand
TATTGATTTAAAACTATAGAAACCGATAATAAAAACTATTCATTAATTAATGTTTGAACTAATCTTTTAAGTTCGTCAATTTCTGCTTGTTGCTTTTTATTTTTTTCTTCCAAACTTTCAATTAACGATTGTTGCTTGAGAGTCGATGATACAAGCGGTACGAGAACCGACGAAATCACTCGAAACCACTTCTAAAGAATTGGTGTAATCAATTTGCTTACGCAGTGGGGAATGTAACGCAACATCACGCAGATACTCGTTCACTTCTTCTACGGTTGTTTGTTGGGCAAGCGTTAAGTTTAATATCGCCATAGACACGTTAGGGATAGGAACGCGAATGGCATTACCTGTTAAACGGCCTTCCATTTTAGGTAACACTTTAGCTGCTGCTTTTACCGCGCCTGTTTCGGTCAGTACCATATTCAATGCAGCACTACGGCCTCGACGATCGCCTTTATGATAGTTATCAATTAAGTTTTGATCGTTAGTGTAAGCATGTACTGTTTCGATATGACCATACTCTACACCAAACTTATCATCTAAGGCTTTCAGTGGAGGGGTAATAGCATTGGTAGTACAAGAGGCTGCCGATACAATTAAATCATTATCATTAACAATAGTGTCGTTAATACCAAACACGATATTTTTAATGTCACCTTTTGCCGGTGCGGTTAACAATACTTTTTTAGCGCCTTTTGATTTTAAGTGTAAACCTAAGCCATCAGCATCACGCCATACGCCGGTATTATCAATAATAATCGCATCGTTGATGCCGTATTGTGTGTAATCAATTTCTTCTGGGGAGTTCGCATAAATAACTTGGATCTCAACACCATTAGCAACTAATGAATTACGATCTTGGTCAACGCGGATGGTGCCCTCAAAAGAACCGTGTACCGAATCGCGGCGTAGTAACTCTGCCCGCTTTTCTAAATCGTTCGCCTTGCCTTTACGTACAACAATAGCTCTAAGACGAATACCCTCTCCGCCTCCGGTTTTTTCAATTAGCAAACGTGCCATTAAACGACCAATTCGGCCAAAACCGTAAAGCACCACATCTTGTGGCTGCTCAAGTTGCGCTTCTTTACAGCACAGGTGAGACACTTCTTTTTTGGTAAATTCTTCTATAGAAAGGCTTTTGTCAGTATCTAACCACTGAGAGGCCAAACGACCCACATCAATATGTGAAGGACCTAAGTCCATATCAACTAAGGTTTGAATAACAGGATACGTTTCTTTTTCAGATAATTCGTTACCTTCAACTTGACGAACGTAGCGATGATTTTTCATCAACGTAAGTACTGCTTCGCCTACTAACGGACGCCCATAAACATAGGTCTTTACATTTTTTTCTCGGTAAAGCCGACCAACCAGAGGAATCATCCCCTCCGCTAATGCTTCTCTATGCTTCCAATCAGCAAAATAGTCGTCAGGTCTTTGTCTTTTTTTCTGCTCAGTCACTCTATCACCCTATCTGTTATCCCGTTTCTGTCGCATATTGCGAAAACATCAACGAAGCACCCAAATTTTGAGGCCGTATTATGGTCGTTCCACCCCGTCAAAGCAATATCAGATTTAAGGAAAAACCGAACAATAATGAGTTTTCCCTTTGCTGTTCACCGTAATTTCTCAGTAAAATGCCCCAGCAAATTTGTTACCTCTTTATTCTTGGAGCACTATTGAAACTTTCTGCGTCGCACTTCCCAGACATAAAACCTTCCATACAAGGCAAAACACAACACTGGCAAGCACCCATCGGTTTGGGCTCTGCATTTTTATACCAAACGCTTACCGAACGTTTTCCATCGCTTACGTTAATTGTTACCGCTGACAGTGCCGCCGCTGAGGCGCGATTACTCGAATTGCAGTTTTTTGCCGATGACGCCGATTACATTGAACTGTTTCCTGATCTTGAAGTATTACCTTACGATAACTTTTCCCCCCATCAAGACTTAATTTCCCAACGCCTACAAATTCTGTCTCAATTGCCCCAACTAAACCAAGGCATTATTGTTACCCCTATTACCACCTTGATGAGACGCTTAGCGCCCACCCATTACATTCAAAGCCAATCACTCCAGCTAAAAATCGGTCAATCCTTATCATTGGAGGCATTTCGCCACCAACTTGTACAGTCGGGCTATCATTTGGTAACCACCGTTTTTGAGCATGGGGAGTTTGCGGTAAGAGGCTCTATCATCGACTTGTTCCCCATGGGCAGCCAACACCCAGTACGTATTGAGCTATTTGATGACGAAGTAGAATCTATTCGTTTGTTTGATACCGAAACACAGCGCACCTTAGAAAAAATTGATGCCATTAATATGCTACCGGCGAAAGAGTTACCTCTTGATGAGCAGGGCATTAAACAATTCAGACAAAATTGGTATGAGCAAATGCCCCCTCAAAGCATTCAATCACCTCTTTATAAGGATGTGAGTAATGCCTTAGCCCCACAGGGCATTGAGTTTTATCTCCCGCTATTTTTCACCCATACCAACAACTTTTTTGATTATTTACCTAGCAATACTCAGGTCATTCTTGAGGGGAATACTGGAACCGCCGCTGAACATTACTGGAACGAAATAAAAAGCCGCTATGACAATTTACGAGGGGATACCGCGCGTCCTCTACTACCCCCTGTCGATTTGTTTTTACCGGTAGAGCAATTATTTAGAGAGGTAAATACCTTTGCGGTAACATCAGTAAGCCCTGAGAAAAAAGGCCAAACCTTTGCGATTAAAAATAGCCCCGCCTCTTTGCCTATTAACCATAAGCAAAGTGATCCATTAAGCAAAATAAAAGATTACTGCAACAGCCCTGAGTTTAATCGTTATTTGTTATGTGCTGACTCCCCGGGCAGACGGGAAAGCCTTATTCAGTTATTTAATGAACATCAACTCCCCTGTACCCGCAGCGATGGCTGGCACGATTTTTTAACCCAAGAAGACAAACTCTGCATTACCGTTAACTCGTTAACTCAAGGTGTTGAGCTACCTGAATCTGGCATTAGTATTCTTACTGAGTCGCAACTATTTGGTCAGCGCGTTACCCAAGAGCGCCGCCGCGGTACCGACCAACAAGATACCAGTAGCGCACTCGATAATGCTATTCGTAGTTTAGCTGAGTTAAAACCCGGTGACCCTGTGGTGCATATTAACCACGGGGTTGGCCGCTATTTAGGGCTTGAAACGATCACCGCCGGTAATATTACTGGGGAATTTTTAACCCTTTTGTACGCCGATGAAGCCAAGCTCTATGTACCGGTTAATGCGTTACATTTAGTAGGTCGCTACAGTGGTGCTAACCCAGACGTCGCGCCTTTACACAAATTAGGTGCAGAACAATGGAGCAAAGCCCGACAAAAAGCCGCTGAAAAAATACGGGATGTTGCCGCAGA
>CBDUPS010000257.1:0-3402 GCA_965369155.1 uncultured Spongiibacteraceae bacterium | reverse complement strand
GGGGTTATCACACCTGGGGAATGTAAAATTGGCATTATGCCTGGTCACATTCACTTACCCGGTAAAGTAGGTATTGTATCTCGCTCAGGTACATTAACTTATGAAGCGGTTAAGCAAACTACCGATTATGGTTTTGGTCAGTCTACTTGTGTAGGTATTGGTGGTGATCCAATTCCCGGTTCAAACTTTATCGATATTTTAGAAATGTTTGAAAAAGACCCTGCCACAGAAGCCATCGTGATGATTGGTGAAATTGGTGGTACCGCAGAAGAAGAAGCAGCAGCTTATATTAAAGCTAATGTAACTAAGCCTGTAGTTTCTTACATTGCAGGTGTTACTGCTCCTAAAGGTAAGCGTATGGGTCATGCCGGCGCTATTATCTCTGGTGGTAAAGGTACGGCTGATGAAAAATTTGCGGCTCTTGAAGATGCCGGTGTAAAAACCGTTCGTTCTTTAGCACAAATTGGTGAAGGCTTAAAAGAAGTTACTGGTTGGTAGTTTCAGTAATGGCTTTATTTAAAAGGCGGCTTTATAGCCGCCTTTTTTATGCGTGATTAACAGCGGTAGTGTAGAATAGATCTTTAAAATAATAATCAATAGATGGTTTCCTAATGCTTGATTCGTCGATCACAGTAACTATTTTAGGTGGTGGTAGTTTTGGTACTGCTATTGCTAATATCGTTGCAGAGAATAATCATCGTGCATTGCTCTGGATGCGTAATGAAGAGCGAGCCCAAGAAATTAACTTAACTCGAGAAAACGCCACCTATCTTCCCGGTTATACGTTAAATAAATCCGTAGAGGCCACCACTGATTTAGCCGGGGCATTAAAACAAAGTCAGGTTGTTTTTATGTCAATCCCCAGTCAATCGACCCGTGAAATTGCACAACTAGCGTCTCCCCATATTGCTGAAAATACCATTGTAGTTAGTACCACTAAAGGGATTGAATCAGAAGGCTTTCATTTAATGAGCCAAGTATTAAAACAGGAAATCCCCCAAGCACGTATTGCCGTATTAAGTGGCCCTAACTTAGCCAAAGAAGTAGCAGCCAGACAGTTAACCGGTACTGTTATCGCAAGTAGCGATGATAGTTTAAATAAAGTTATTCAAGAATTACTGCATTCCAGTTATTTTAGGGTATATAGCAGTAACGATATGTTTGGTGTTGAATTAGGCGGGGCCTTAAAAAATGTGTATGCAATTATGTCGGGCTTTGCTAATGCATTAGGCTTAGGGCAAAACACACAGGCAATGTTACTTACCCGTAGCCTTGCTGAAATGAGCCGTTTTGCCGTTAATATGGGCGCAGACCCATTAACCTTTTTAGGTTTGTCTGGCGTGGGGGATTTAATTGTAACCTGTATGTCGCCATTAAGTAGAAACTACAGAGTAGGTTACGCATTAGGTGAGGGAAAAACCTTAAAAGAAATTATGCAGGATTTTCCACAAACAGCAGAGGGCGTTAATACTATAAAAACCTTAAAAGCCGAGGCCGATAAAAAGAACATTTATATGCCATTGGTAACAGGCTTGCATGGTATTTTATTTGAGGATAAAACCATTGCTGACGTGGTTGAGGGTTTAATGACTGGAGAGCAAAACTCTGATGTCGATTATCAATTTCAAATTGATAAGTAACCCATTAATGCAATAAGTAAAGGGTGGTGTCATCAGCCATGAAAAATACAGAATTAAACAACACTGCATTAAAGAATATTGTATTAATGCGGCATGGAGAAGCAGGCTGGGATGCGGCTACTGATGAAACCCGAGAGTTAACCGTGCATGGACATCAACAAGTTGCTGATAACCTTCTAAAACTAAAAGACTCTTTTGTTCCGCAACTTATTTTACACAGCCCTTATAAGCGTGCCGTTCAAACAGCACTTATTGCAGAGAATATTTTTTCTAATATTCCTATGCGTTGTTTAGAGTCTATTACACCTGATGGTAACGTTTTAGATGCCGTTGACACGCTAGATACATTACCTGAGAAAAACATTTTAGTTATCACCCATAATCCCTTTGTAACTCACTTAATGCATTACCTTATTAACGGTAGTCGAGATATATCGCCTCAGAGAGTTCCTGCATTTACTACAGCAGCAATAGGTTGGATTCAAGCAGAGAGCCTTGTGGCTGGTTTGTGTAACTTACAGTTATTTATTACTAATGACTAATTCACTCATACAAGACAAACAAGAGGCGACAGAAAAAGTATTTTTTGTTCGTGGCGGGCATATTGCTGCCAAAGTATGGGGGGGTGATACTAAAAAGCCATTATTAGCATTGCATGGTTGGCTCGATAATGCGGCAAGTTTTTCGGTGTTGGCGCCATTATTAACAGATTTTCAAATAGTTGCCTTAGACTTACCCGGCCACGGTTTAAGTAGCTGGAAAAATGAGCAAGCCAGCTACAACATTTGGGATGACCTGCTTGATATTCTCTTAGTAGCGGAACAGTTAAACTGGAGCGAGTTTACTTTACTAGGGCATTCTCGTGGAGGCATACATGCTTTTTTATTAGCCTCTATGATGCCTGAAAAAATAAAAGCCTGTTGGCTGATTGACGGAATACTGCCTGACCCTTTTAAAGCAGAGCAAGCTCCGGCACAGTTAAAAAAGAACTTATTACAACAATTATCACCTAACAAAAAAGCCTTTCCTCATTTTAAAAATTTTGCTGATGGTTTAGCCGCTAAAATGAAGGTTAATCAATTAACCGCTGATGAAGCATTACCTATAGTAGAGCGTTACTTAATAGAAGAAGGGCAGCAATGGCAGTGGCGTACCGATCCTCGTTTACTTATGGCATCGGCATTTAAGCTAACAGAGGCTCACCAAGAGGCTTTTTTATCACAACTAAAAGTACCAACTACGCTTTTTATTGCCTCAGAAGGTATGGGGGCATGGCTCGAATTAAGAGAACGATTAAAAAACTCTACCGTTACTATTGTTGATATTGACGGTCATCATCATTGTCATCTAAACCCTGACACGGCAGTATTTTTGGCCGATGCTATTCAAAGTACAGAGCCATGATAAAAGCCATAAATAAGCCTACCTATTTATTCTTTATTATTACCGCAGTTTATTTATTGGTAAGTTTTTTAACCAGTAATCAAATGGAAGAAGATGCTTTTATTTATTTTCGACTCGCGGAGCAATTAGCTAATGGGTATGGGTTTGTCTTTAACCAAGGAGGTCCGGCTATTGAATCGGGTAGTGGTTTAACATGGCTGCTTATATTAGCGGCTTTAACGTATTTACCTGTATCTATAATTATTACCAGTAAACTGTTAGGCGTGTTAATTGGTATAGGCGTGTTATGGCTAGTGTGGCGTTTAGCCTCTTGTTATGTAGAAGAAAGACTCGCCTTACTCGCACCATTAATATTATC
>CBDUPS010000256.1:0-3410 GCA_965369155.1 uncultured Spongiibacteraceae bacterium | reverse complement strand
TGCCGCCATGCAAATGTTGTGTGTCATGTACCACACGATGAGAGCCTTGGCATGCCCACCACTTAGCCGCACGAACCTCAGCATTAGCACGAAGGTTACCGCTTAAACGCCACATGGCCTGCCAGTAAGTAGAGCGCATGGCTTCTACATCAATGTAAGCATCGGCAGCGCGCATGGCCACAGCCTGAAACGTTCCTACAGGCACACCAAACTGAACTCGTTCGCCAGTAAATTGTGCGGTACGCTTTAGGGCTTCTTCACACACACCCACTTGCATTGCCGCAATGGCGGTATCGGCGTATTGCTCTAACCATGTGATGACTGCTTCGCCTTCGGTAACTTTTCCTAATACAGCATCAGCTGATAATGTAACATCGCTTAAGGTTAAGTTAGCTTCGTTCATGCCTAAGCTTGACTGGGTGGCAGTAAGAGCAACGCCTGGGGTTTTGGTATCAACGATAAAGACTGTGGTGTTACCTTCGGCATCAAAGGCAGGCACTAAAATAGCATTGGCTGTAGCGCCATCAGGTATCGATACTTTTTCGCCGTTTAAAACAAATTGATCACCGTCTTGGGTAAAGGTAACCACAGGGGCGACGGCATCGTTCATGCCGATTTCAGCAATCGCAGCACTTAACTTTGCTTGGCCTGCGGCAAGAGGTGCAAGCCATTGTTGTTTTTGGGTGTTATTTCCAAACTCGGCAATAGGTAGACCACCTAAAACTAATGATGAGAATAAGGGTAGGGGAGCAACACGGCGACCTTGTTCTTCTAAAATTAAACAAAGTTCAACAAAGCCTAAGCCTGTACCACCAAAATCTTCGGGGATACAAATACCCAGTAAGCCTTGCTCTGCTAAGGTGTTCCAAAGGGGCTCATCATAGGTGTTATCGGTGCGGGAGAATTCTAAAAGAAACTCGTCTGTAGCACGGTCGGTAAAAATCTGGTGTGCTAAATCGCGAATCGCGTTTTGGTCTTCGTTAAAAGAAAATTCCATAATGGTCACCTCTTAAGTTTTGTTTGTAATGTATATTAAGTTAATTGTATTTAAGTAAAAAAAACTATCGAATCATCTGTTGTAAATTTTTAGTGTATTGCATTTTATCCGCGGGAGGATTCTCTAAAAATAACCCCCGGTAAAAAATAACGGTGAGTAACTCTGCTATTTCATTATCGCTAACTTTACTCTTGCGTAGGGTACTATCTTTGTTGATATAAAAATCCCGCAAAATTCGCTCACTGCTACCTGCTAATGAATACACCACCATTAATGCTTGATGCTCACTTAACGATGCTTTTGGAAACAAGCGTGGCATTAATTTTACTAACCAACTAAGTTGCTCAATAAAGCTTTTACGCAGCAAAGCGGCAAATGGTTCGTCTTCATCGGATAATTGCAATAAACAACGCATTAATCCCGGGCGCTCAGAGTAACTTTTTACCACTAATTGATTATGAGCCAAAATACGTTCATACCAATCACCCTTGGGTACATTCTTTTCTATGGCCTCAATGTTTTGTGAGGCGGAAACAAAGTCGGTGAGCACCTCAATAGTCAGAGACTTTAAATCAGGAAAGTAATGATAAAACAATCCTGTGGCAACCCCTGCCTCATTAGTAACATCGGCAATACGCATTTTATGAAAGCCTTCACGCTCTAAAACGATTAGGGCAGCACGTTTGAGTTTGTTGCGTGCTTGGGCGCCTTTAGCCGTTTTAGTTGCTGTGGTTTTCGCCATGAATCTGTCTCTTTTAACTCACTTTTTATCAGTTAATTTAAATAATGACACAAAAAAGATTGAAATTGAATACAAATTCAATATTATTGTAACCCTAAGAGTGAGAAAAGCTCTTTTAAGTTTTCAAACTAACAGTAGGTGACGATATGTTTATTGATTATTCAGACGAACAAAAAGCCCTTCGTAAAGAACTTCGTGAGTATTTTGCTAAGTTAATTACCCCTGAGATTAAAGAAAACCTCCGCGGTAAAGAAAGCGGTGAGTTGTATAACAGCATTATTAACCAAATGGGTATTGATGGTTGGTTAGCGATTGGTTGGCCAAAAGAGTATGGCGGTCAGGGTCGCACTACCGCAGAACAGCTCATCTTTTTTGAAGAAGCCTTATTAGGTGGTGCTCCCATTCCTTTTGTAACGTTAAATACTGTTGGCCCTGCGTTAATGGATTGGGGTTCTGAGGAGCATAAAAAGCAATTTTTACCTGGTATTGCTAAAGGTGAAACGCATTTTGCTATTGGTTATACCGAGCCTAATGCAGGTACCGATTTAGCGGCTCTTGGCACAACAGCCGTTAAAGATGGTGATCATTACATCATTAACGGTACTAAGGTATTTACCTCAGGTGCTGAGGGAGCCGATTATGTATGGCTTGCTACCCGTACCGACCCTACGGTTAAAAAGCACAAAGGTATTACCATGTTTATTGTGGATACTAAGCTAGATGGTTTTTCAGTGGCGCCTATTCACACGGTGGGTAGTTTCCGCACTAACATGACGTATTACGAGAATGTTCGTGTACATGAGTCGATGATTGTTGGCGAGTTAAACGGTGGTTGGAATTTAATAACCTCACAACTTAACCATGAGCGTGTGGGTTTAGCGGCGTGGGGTATTAATGGTTGGAGTTTATACAAACGCGCCTTAGATTGGGCGAGAGAAGAACGCGATGGTGGTGTTCGCGTGATTGATAATCCATCAGTTCAGGCAAACTTGGCTGAGGCTTACAGCCGACTAGAAGCAATGCGTGTATTAAATGCCCGTATGGCTTGGGAGTTAGATGAAGGTCGTTTAAATCCAGCCTTAGCCTCAGGCTTAAAGGTGTACTCTACAGAGGGCATGATTGAAATTGTACGTTTGTTAATGGAAGTGGTAGGTCCTGCAGCATTGCTTCGTGCCGGTAGTGAAGGAGCAGTATTGTCTGGTGATTTAGAACATGAGTATCGTCGTTGCCAAATTAATACATACGGTGGTGGTGTGAATGAAATTCAGCGAGGTTTAGTGGCGAACTTTGGTTTAGGTATGCCGCGACACCGTTAATTTTTGTTCTTTGGTAGTTAGCTTTTATTAAATAAGTGGGGATAAATATTATGACGCCAGAAGCGCGCAAAAAAGAATTTTTAGAGAAAATCCATGCCTTTGTTGGTATGGAAATGGGGCCTGCACAAAAAGGTCCTGATGATGTAAACGCGGCGATGATTCGCCATTGGTGTGAAGTGATGGGTGATGAAAACCCCGTTTACACTGATGCAGAGCGAGCTGCAAACACCAGTAAGGGTGGCATTATTTCGCCACCAACGATGTTACAAGCATGGAGCATGGAAGGTTATCCGATGCATAACCCACCAGCGGATGAAGCGTTGCTTGATAATCAACGTAAGCTACACAAAATATT
>CBDUPS010000255.1:0-3421 GCA_965369155.1 uncultured Spongiibacteraceae bacterium | reverse complement strand
GCTTATTGTTGGCTTGGGAAATCCAGGCTTGGAATATGAAAAAACCCGTCATAATGCTGGGGCCTTTTTTGTGGACGCTATTTGCCAAGGCTTTAGTGGTAGCTATAAAAATGAAAGCCGCTTTTTTGGGCAAACCGCTCAAGTCACCATAGGCGCTCATAGTGTTAAAGTTTTAAAGCCTGCCACCTATATGAATGAAAGCGGCAAAGCGATTGCTGCTATGGCGAACTTTTACAAAATCCCCCCTGAATCTATTTTAGTTGCCCATGACGAACTCGACTTACCCCCTGGTACGGCACGCCTTAAGCAAGGTGGCGGACATGGCGGGCATAATGGACTGCGTCATACCATTCAGTGCTTAGGGAACAATAAAGACTTTCAGCGCTTACGTATTGGTATTGGCCACCCAGGACAGGCTAATCAAGTAACAGGCTTTGTGTTAAGCAAACCTTCATCACAAGAGCAAACCCTCATTGATGACAGTATTGCCGATGCCATCCGTGTTATTGAGCAGGTAATAAGCGGCAACTTAAATGATGCCATGCATAAATTACATACCCAAAAGTAAGGCAGCCTTTAGTCTTTTATTTACGTTACAATCAGCACTATTAATTTTGCCTTAAAACTCAAACATACCATTTAAAAAAACAGCCATTAAATACTCGTATTTAATACATTATTACGACCTTATGTTAACTACCAGCAAACATAAGAAATGACACAAAAGGAAACATCTCATGGGATTTAAATGCGGTATCGTCGGCCTACCCAACGTAGGAAAATCCACTTTATTTAATGCCCTAACCAAAGCAGGAATTGATGCAGCAAACTTCCCCTTCTGCACCATTGAACCGAATACTGGTGTTGTGCCTATCCCTGACCCCAGACAAGAT
Source organism: uncultured Spongiibacteraceae bacterium (assembly GCA_965369155.1). Taxonomy (GTDB): domain Bacteria; phylum Pseudomonadota; class Gammaproteobacteria; order Pseudomonadales; family CBDUPS01; genus CBDUPS01. The sequence continues at coordinate 2,528 of CBDUPS010000255.1, read as the reverse complement.
AAAATTGCCGCTATCGTCAAGCCTGAGCGCATTATTCCCACCACCATGGAATTTGTTGATATTGCCGGCTTAGTTGCAGGAGCCTCCAAAGGTGAAGGACTAGGGAACAAATTTTTAAGTAACATCCGTGAAACCGACGCCATTGCCCATGTAGTGCGTTGTTTTGAAGACGACAATATTATTCATGTAGATAACACCATTAATCCCCAATCGGATATTGACGTTATCAACACCGAACTTGCCTTGGCCGACCTAGACACCGCCGAAAAACAATTACAACGACTGGCTAAACAAGCCAAAGGTGGCGATAAAGATGCCGTTGTTATAAAAGCATTACTCGACAAAATTATCCCCCACTTAAATGAAGCAGAACCCATTCGCTCTATGGAGTTAAGCGATGATGAGCGCAAACTGGTTAACGGCATGCACTTTTTAACCACAAAACCCACCATGTACATTGCCAATGTGGCAGAAGATGGCTTTGAAAATAATCCCCATCTTGATGCCGTACAAGCCATTGCCGACAAAGAAAATGCCGTAGTAGTACCTATTTGCAATAAATTAGAATCCGAAATATCTGAACTTGAGCCTGATGAAATTATCGAATTCTTACAAGACTTAGGCATGGAAGAACCGGGCCTTAACCGGGTTATTAGAGCCGGTTACAGCCTACTCAACCTACACACCTACTTTACCGCGGGAGTAAAAGAAGTACGGGCATGGACAATCCCTGTTGGGGCTTCAGCTCCACAGGCCGCTGGTAAAATTCATACCGACTTTGAAAAAGGCTTTATTAGAGCCGAAGTAACCGCCTACGAAGACTTTATCGCCTACAAAGGCGAAGCAGGAGCCAAAGAAGCCGGTAAATGGCGTTTAGAAGGCAAAGACTACATCGTTAAAGATGGAGATATCGTTCACTTTAGATTTAATGTGTAACACCTTTTTTTAGAGCGCCTACCCTAAACCTTACCACCAGACCGAGCAACACTAGCAACAAAGCGACAACAGAGCATATCAAGCCCACGATTAAACGACCGTGGGCGATAATCTAATATCACCTCGTGTTTGCCGACACCTAAAGCAACGCCTCTAAACGCCCCATTAACCAAACCTATTGTTGCCGGCTGTCCATCAACCAATGCTCGCCAGTTAGGGTGCCAAGCCTCTAATGCCACTAATATCCCCGGCTGCTTCATTACCACTACCAGCTTTATCTCTCCATTGCCCTCAGCCAACACCTCAATCGTATTGGTCGTTTTAGCCCCAGCAAATACCGCGTCAGTCATATCTATAATAGGTACGGCCTTTTGTTGTGCTTCAAGCAATAAAGCCTCGTCAGTAGAATGCACAGCTAAAGCCAAGTCTGTATAACTGCTCTCAATTGGCATTGACGTATTAACAATATTATTCACCGTGTAATAGCGAGGCATCGCATCTGGGTTTTGGTAAATAAGTGTACTGCTATCTTCATACAACAACGGATAACCATACTCCTTGGCCAGTTCTGGGTAACCCACCGTAAAACGCGAAATAACCAGCACATTGGCACCAATTAAATTAAAAGCCTTTTTACTGGGTTTAGGCTTGTTTTTATCTCCAAAAGATTTCTGCATAAGCCTACCTACATCAAGATAACGAGATACACTGGTACCAAAATTACGCACAAAGACTGCTTGGTACCACGGCACTAAAGTACTGTTGTTGGTTCCTGATTGGCGAATACCATACATAGCGCCAAACTCCGGGAACAACGTATTATTTATTCCCGCATTAAACACCCTGCCCTCACCCACATAGCCCTTTATTTTTTGCACCAACTCTGGTGGCTTGCTTATTACCTCAAAACGCTCTGGGCGCGTATGGTTCATATAAAAATAGAGCTCGCCAATAACCAATAAAAAAACAAACACAGCAAACGATACGCTTAACTTATTGTGCGTACTTTTATAAATCAGCGGTACTAGCCACAAAACAAGCAACAACAAAAACAACAGTAGCCACAAGCTTATAAAAATAAAAATATATTGGCTAAAAGGTACTTCATCTGGAAAACCCAGCCGATAAAACAACGAGAAAAAAGCTAAACCTACTAGCAATAAAGCAATAAAGCCCCCCTTAATAGATGCCTTGCCCATAGCCAATGCATCCCAGCATTGTGGCAATAAGTAGCTTATCGCCAAAACAATCGGCAAACCTAAATACTGAATACTGAATATATTAAGTGGTGGGTAAGAGAAGAGTTGAGCCAATCCAAAAAAATTAAACAAGACACAAAAGAAGATAAAAACAAGTACATATAGAAACTTATTGGCCCCTTTTTGTAATAATACTCCACGGCCTAAGCCCAATAAAAAAATGCTGACTAAGCCAATATGCGGTAGTAACCGGTTACTCATATAACTAATGGTGCCAGCTGTTTTAGAATATATAACCCCAAGCTCATAAGATTCCCAATAATGCATAGGAGTAAAAAAGCTAAGTAAGTTATCTGTTAAATGAAAACTATACGACCGACGACGTGTATACAC
>CBDUPS010000254.1:0-3427 GCA_965369155.1 uncultured Spongiibacteraceae bacterium | reverse complement strand
TTTTTATTAAACCTGCAACCTGGAGATACCCTACAAGTTTACCCGCATCGCAATGCACGCTTTCACCTACCCACACAAAATGATGCACCTATCATTTTAATTTCTGAGGGTACCGGCATTGCCCCTTACCGTGCTTTTTTACAAAGCCTAGCCACGCTAGATAACCCTCCTCCCTGTTGGTTTGTTTTTGCTGAAGAACATTTTGAAGATGATTTTTTATATCAACTTGATGTGCAACAAGCCTACCAAAAAGGGGTGCTTACTTATGTTGATAGCGTTTTTTATAAAGACCCACGAAGCGAAGGCTTATCCCTTTCATCACCGATTATTAACAACGGTAAGCGATTACTCGATTGGTTAGCGAAAGGCGCTCACATTTATTTTTGTGGCGATAAAACCTCATTAGAAAATTGCGAAGCACAATTACAAACGTATGTTGATGAGCAACACAGTGACGCACACTGGAAGACACTTACAAAAAATAAGCGCATTCACCGAAATTTGTATTAGGAGTTACTGTGACCGAACGTAATGTAGACATCACACAACCACTAGAAACCCTTCATGCTAATGAACAATTAAAAGCTGGCAGCCGCCATTTACGCGGCAACATTAGTGAAGGATTAGCCAACTCTATTACTGGGGCAGTTCCCGGTGATGATCCATTGTTGATGAAGTTTCATGGTATTTACCAACAAGATAATCGCGATGTTAGAGCGGATCGCCGTCAGCGCCAATTAGAACCTATCTATCAATTTATGGTGCGTTTACGTATTGCTGGTGGGCAACTGAGCACCAAACAATGGCGCGGTATTGATGCGTTATCAGAGCGTTTTGCTGAACGAGGTATTCGTATTACCACTCGGCAAACGGTACAACTACACGGTATACGCAAATGGGATTTACGCGCCTTTATGCAAGGCATTCGTGATTTAGGTTTAGATACTATTGCCGCCTGTGGTGACGATAGCCGTGGTGTGGTTTGTGGCAGTAACCCCTACTTATCCAGCATACACCAACAAGTAAACAGCATCGCCAAACAAACCAGTGATCGTATTATCCCTAAAACAAAAGGCTATTCTGAAATTTGGTACGAAGAACCCCCACAAATTATTGATAACGAAGAACCGGTTTATGGTGACTTGTATTTACCACGAAAATTTAAAGTTGGTTTTGCCATTCCCCCTATTAACGATATTGATGTTTACGGACAAGACTTAGGGCTTATTGCTGTTATAAAAAATAATCAACTCATTGGCTTTAATGTATGTGTTGGTGGTGGCATGGGGCAACTCGATACCCGTGATGATAGCTACCCCAGACTGGCCGAAGAAATTGGTTTTATCTCAACCGATGAAGCACCCGAGTTTGCCGAAATAGTCATGACGATTCAGCGTGATTTTGGTGATAGAAAAGATCGCCATAGAGCGCGTTTTAAATACACCTTAGATCGTTTAGGTATTGAGTGGTTTTTAACAGAGCTTGCTTTACGGCGTAATAAAAAATTAGATAAAGCACAGCCGATACACTTTACTCAAAATGGCGATCGCTTAGGTTGGCACCAAGGTGATGATGGCCTATGGCATGCCACGTTATATATTGAAAGTGGCCGTATTGAAGGCCCCATACGAGATCAACTCAATGGCTTTATGCAGCAATATGGTGGACGAGTACGGCTAACAACCAACCAAAACTTACAACTCACACATATTGCTGAGTATGAAAAACAACAAGTGCAATGGCGCTTAGATGATCTTAATTTATCCTGGCGATTAAACCCAAGTAGCCAAGCCGCTCACACTCTTAGTTGTGTGTCTCTACCTACCTGTGGATTGGCTATGGCAGAGGCCGAACGCTACACACCACAACTACTTAATTTATTTGAGAACTTAAAATCACACTACAACATAAACGTGCCCATTACCCTGCGTATAGCTGGTTGCCCCAATGGCTGCTCTCGTCCTTATTTAGCAGAAATTGCCTTAACAGGCCGTGCCCCTGGAGTTTATAACCTGTATTTAGGGGGCAGTTTTTATGGAAGTCGTCTTGCCAAACTTTATGCAAAAAATGTTGATGAAAAAACATTTGTCGAATTAATTAGTCCACTACTCGAACGCTTTACTGCCCAGCGCAAAGCGGATGAATATTTTGGTGATTTTTTAATTCGTAAAAAACTACTTAACACTGATACAGAATCTGCCCATTGATCATAGGAGATCATTATGTCTGATTATTTGTTTATACAAAGCCAAGATCCGTTTACCGAAGCACGCACCACCAACCAATATCAACTGGCTATAGACCTACATGACGCCGGCCATAAGGTAACGCTACTGTTAGTACAAAATGGGGTAACCCCTGCCAGAGCTCAAGCACAGTCAACCCATTTTGAAAAACTATTATCATCGGGTGTGACCGTTGCCGTAGACGACTTTGCCTTACAACAGCGAGAAATTCCCAGCGATACATTAAAACCTTCTATCACCGTTGCGAGTTTAGAACTTGCTGTTGATGCCCTATTAGCCGGCCATAAAGTTATTTGGAATTAGGAGAAATCTATGAGTACTGCAAAAACATTAACCTTTTCTTTTATGGAGCCTCCCTTTGAAAATGAGAGATAACTCTAAATAAAGGTGCCAATGTACGAGTCTTTGCCTATGAAGGTGCCGTCGCCTTAGCATTTAAGCACCAAAAGCCCCACGGCAACTCTGTACATAACCGAAATATCGAGGCCGAGGATCACCCTTTAACCAAAGATTGGATTGCTGCATTACAGAAAAAAGCCAAAGACAATAATTTAACCTTTGAATGGATTAACTGTGGTTTATGCGTAGATGAGCGTGGTGTTAACGAGGTAATTGAAGGCTGTGGTCGTGGCGGTCCTGCTGATTTATGGCTTTATGCCAGTGAATCATTTAATAAATTAACCATTGGAACGAGGTAAGTTTTATGAGCGTATTACAAGTTATTGATCAAGCGTTTCGCACTACTACCGAAGAACAAGACGACACGATTTTATGGTTAGTGCAATGTATGCAAAGTGCTGGGGCTAAACTCACTGTCCTTTTATCAGGCCACGGCGTTTATTACGCTACGTTAAAAAAACGGCAACCTAGTGTCTCTTTTGGTGATTGGCAACAAACACAATCTGCAGAACTGCCTAAAGATATTAGTAACCTTATTAGTAAGGGTGTGCCTGTTTATGTGGTTGAAGAAGACTTAGCCGAACGAGGTTTAAATAGCCTGCCATTAACGACGGGCGTGATTACCATACCCCGTAATCAATTGGCTGCTCTTTATGAAGATGCTGAAAAAGTATGGCATTGGTAATAGTCAAATACCGACGTTAACCACTAAAGCCTAACCATCATAAAGCCGCTTACCCCAAAAGTAGGCGGCTTTAATTTTTTGACTGTCGCGCATCCTG
>CBDUPS010000253.1:0-3434 GCA_965369155.1 uncultured Spongiibacteraceae bacterium | reverse complement strand
GTCGGGCATCACCGTCTGAAATTGATGAGATTAATATTTTGTGGGCATCATTGCTTGCCATGAAGCGGGCTATGCAGGAGATCTCTATAACGACAGATTTAGTGGTGGTTGATGGTAACCGGCTACCGGATTGGCACTACCATGGTTTAGCTATCGTGAAAGGTGATCAGCGAGTAGCTGAAATTAGTGCGGCCTCAATTTTAGCTAAAGTTACCCGCGATGCTGATTTGTATTTAATGCATGAGGAGTATCCCGATTATGGATTTGCCCATCATAAAGGTTATCCTACTAAGCAACACAAAGAGGCCTTAATACGCTTTGGTGCCACGCATTATCACCGTAGGTCATTTAAGCCAGTAAAAGAGTGTATTGAACAATAACAGGCTAACGTATTGGTTTTTATTATTACGATGACGCAAAGTGTCGCCGCTTGTAGCGTATAATCACCACTGGCTTTTTCTGGTTATTATTTTTTAGCACACCTACACACTAAAGAGAGCAATGTTTTATGACAACGCCTTTTATTCATTTAAAAGTACATTCTGAGTATTCATTATCAGATGGACTCGTGCGGATAAAAGAGCTTGTTTCTCACGCAAAAAAACAGCAAATGCCAGCAGTGGCATTAACCGATCTCACCAACTTTTATGGTTTAGTTAAATTTTATAAGGCCGCTTTAGCCGAGGGCGTTAAACCCATTTTTGGTAGTGATTTTATTGTGCGCTCGGATGAAGATGAGTCACAGACCTTTGTGCTAACGCTACTTGTGTTAAACGAGAAAGGCTACCGCAACATTACCGAACTTATTTCCCGTGCATATCTTGAAGGGCAACACTTAGGCGTAGCCACTATAAAGCAAAGCTGGCTAAACGATCATGCTGAAGGGGTGATTGCGCTATCTGGTGGTAGGGAGGGGCATGTTGGACAAGCTATTATTACCGATAAAATTGAGTTGGCCAAGCAGCGACTACAATGGTGGATGTCACTTTTTCCTGGGCGATTTTATCTAGAGTTACAGCGTACAGGCCGCGAAAACGAAGAGCTTTATATTCACAGTGCGGTTGAATTAGCCGAGCAAGCACATTGCCCTGTCGTAGCAACTAACGATGTGCGGTTTTTACATGAGTCTCAATTTTATGCCCACGAAACCCGCGTGTGTATTTGTAGTGGTCGGGTGTTAGATGATAAAAAAAGGCCAAAAAATTATAGCGAGCAACAATACTTTCGTAGCACAGAAGAAATGCAGCAGTTATTTTCTGATATTCCTGAAGCCTTAGAAAACACCATTGAGATCGCCCGTCGTTGTTCGCTGTTTTTAGATTTGGGCAAAAACTTTTTACCGGCTTTTCCTATTCCTGAGGGTGAAACAGAGGGGCAGTTTTTTAAAAGAATTTCCCACGAAGGCTTAACTGAGCGCTTGGCATTTTTATTTGATACCAATGCGGAAACATTCCCCGAGATTTCCAAGCGTTATCAAGAACGACTCGATTGGGAGATTAACACCATTATTGATATGGGGTTTCCCGGTTACTTTCTTATTGTGATGGATTTTATTCAGTGGGCAAAAAAACACAATATTCCGGTAGGCCCAGGCCGTGGCTCAGGGGCAGGCTCGTTAGTAGCCTACGCCTTAAAAATTACAGATCTCGACCCATTAGCTTATGACCTTTTATTTGAGCGCTTTTTAAACCCTGAACGGGTATCAATGCCTGATTTTGATGTGGACTTTTGTACTGAAGGTCGTGATCAGGTGATTGACTATGTGGCCGAGACTTATGGCAGAGAGGCGGTATCCCAAATTATCACTTTTGGAACAATGGCCTCTAAAGCGGTGGTTCGTGATGTGGCTCGGGTTCAGGGTAAGCCTTATGGACTAGCCGACAAGCTATCAAAAATGATTCCTTTTCGTCAGGGGGGAATTTCATTAGATGATGCCCGTAACGAAGATGAACGGCTTGATCAATTACTCAATGATGATGAAGAAGCCAGTGAAATTTGGGAGATGTCTCGAAAGCTAGAAGGCTTAACTCGTAATGTGGGTAAGCATGCCGGTGGTGTGGTTATTGCCCCTACCAAACTTACCGACTTTGCACCTTTGTATCGTGATGATTCAGGCACAGGTAGTTTAGTAACTCAGTTTGATAAAGACGATGTAGAGCAAGTGGGTTTGGTTAAGTTTGACTTTTTAGGTCTTAGAAACTTAACCATTATTAAATGGGCTCTCGAAATTATTAATAAACGGCGCGAGGCGCAGGGTGAATCGAGCCTTGAGATAGAGCGTATTCCCTTAGATGACGAAAAAACCTTTACCTTGTTGCAACAAGCTGAAACCACGGCGGTGTTCCAATTAGAGTCATCAGGCATGAAAGCCCTTATTACCAAGCTTAAGCCGAGCCGCTTTGAAGATATTATTGCTTTGGTTGCGTTGTATCGCCCAGGGCCATTAGAGTCGGGTATGGTTGATGACTTTATTGCCCGTAAGCATGGACAACAAGTGGTGGCATATCCCCATGCGGATTATCAAAGTGATGATTTAAAGCCGGTTTTAGAATCCACTTACGGCATTATTTTATATCAAGAACAAGTAATGCAAATTGCTCAGGTTATGGGTGGTTATAGTTTAGGTGGTGCCGATTTGCTGCGTCGGGCCATGGGCAAAAAGAAAGCCGAAGAAATGGCAAAGCAGCGTGAGTTTTTTATGCAAGGCGCTATTGCTAAAGGGCATGATAAAAAACTGGCGGGTAATATTTTTGACTTAATGGAAAAGTTTGCCGGTTATGGATTTAACAAATCGCATTCGGTGGCTTACGCATTAGTTGCCTATCAAACCGCATGGCTAAAAGCCCATTATCCCGCTGAGTTTATGGCGGCCTCTATGTCTTCCGTAATGCATGACACCGATAAGGTCGTGAGTTTAATTGAAGAATGCAGGGCAATGGGTTTATCCATTGAGCCACCTAGCGTGAATGTTGGGGAGTATGCGTTTTCGGTTAATGCCGCAGGCAGTATTGTTTACGGATTAGGCGCTGTAAAAGGCTTAGGGGAAGGGCCTATTGAAAATCTGATTCAAACTCGCAAAGCCTCAGGGGATTTTACCGACCTGTTTGATTTTTGTAATCGTACCGATGCTAAAAAAATTAATCGTAGAGCATTAGAGGCGCTGATTCGCTCGGGTGCCTTTGATAGCTTACAAACCCCACGACACATATTAGCCTCTTGTATGACAGAGGCGGTAAAAGGTGCTGAACAAAGTGCCCGCAATGAAGATGCGGGTATGGTTGATTTATTTGGTGAGTCGAGTTTGTTAGGAGATGAGGAAAACCCCTATCAGCAGTGGGAGCATGTGAGAGCTTGGAGCGAAAAAGAGCGCTTACAAGGAGAGAGAGAAACACTGGGTTTGTATCTTTCAGGACACCCATTTGACGAATATGCTA
>CBDUPS010000252.1:0-3450 GCA_965369155.1 uncultured Spongiibacteraceae bacterium | reverse complement strand
CGTGGTCGCTTGTCTGATTATGGCGTTCAGTTGCGCGAAAAACAAAAAGTTCGTCGTTTATATGGCGTTTTAGAAAAGCAGTTTCGTAGCTATTATAAAAAAGCTGCCCGCCGTAAAGGGGCAACGGGTGAAAATCTTTTACAGCTTTTAGAAAGCCGCTTAGATAATGTGGTTTATCGTATGGGTTTTGGTTCAACCCGTGCTGAGTCTCGTCAGTTAGTGACTCATAAAGCAGTATTAGTTAATGGTCAATCGGTTAACATCCCTTCATATCAAGTTGAAGCAGGAGATGTGATTGCCGTTAGAGAAAAATCTAAAAATCAATTGAGAATTGAGTCCGCAATAGCTTTAGCGTCTCAAAGAAGTGCTGTTGAGTGGTGCGAAGTTGATTCTGGAAAAAAAGAAGGTGTTTTTAAGCGTATACCTGATCGTGCTGACCTTCCTTCGGAAATCAATGAGCAGCTGATTGTAGAGCTATACTCGAAGTAATCTATTTTATAGATACTGTTCTCGTTCACGATACGGATACGAAATTATGCAAAACTCAGTAACAGAATTTTTAACTCCTAGAGTTATTAATGTTGATCGAATCGATGATAACCATGCAAAAATTTGTTTAGAGCCATTTGAAAGAGGTTTTGGACATACTTTGGGTAACGCATTGCGTCGCATTCTTCTATCTTCTATGCCAGGTGCTGCTGTTACCGATGTAGAGATTTCTGGTGTAAAGCATGAATATGATGTAATTGAAGGTGTACAAGAAGACGTTATTGATATTCTTTTAAACCTAAAAGGCCTTGCTGTTATTATGCATGGTAAAGATAAGGCTAACCTAACCTTGAGCGTTAAAGGTCCTGGTGTTGTTAAAGCGTCAGATATTCAATTGGATCACGATGTTGAAATTTGTAATCCCGAGCATGTTATTGCCCATCTAGCAGACAAGGGCAGTCTTGAAATGAATATCACCGTTGCCCGTGGAAGAGGTTACTCTACCGTTGATAGCCGCGAATCAAGTGAAGAAGAATCTCGGGTGATTGGACGTTTACAGTTGGATGCTTCTTTTAGTCCTGTTAGACGTGTGGCTTATGTCGTGGACTCAGCCCGATTAGAGCAAAGAACTAACTTAGATAAGCTGATTATAAATCTGGAAACTAATGGAACAATTGATCCAGAGGAAGCCATTCGCAGAGCAGCTACTATTTTACATGAGCAGCTTTCAGTTTTCGTAGATCTTGAAGGTGAAAAACAAGCAGCACCTGAAGAAGAAGAAGAAGCAGTTGATCCTACATTATTGCGTCCCGTTGATGATTTAGAATTAACGGTTCGTTCGGCTAACTGTTTAAAAGCGGAAAATATTTATTATATTGGTGATTTAGTTCAGCGTACTGAAGTAGAGTTATTAAAAACACCAAACTTAGGTAAAAAATCACTGACTGAAATTAAAAATGTTTTAGCGGATCGTGGTTTATCCTTAGGCTCTCGTTTAGAGAACTGGCCTCCTAGCAGTTTAAAAAATGATGACAAGGTGCTACTTCGTTAAGTTGTGGTTTAAAGATTAGATTAAGGCCGTGAGGCCATAAGAAAGAAGGGTTGTTAAAATGCGTCATCGTCATAGTGGTCGTCAATTAGGTAGAACAAGCTCACACCGTAAAGCGATGTATCGTAATATGGTTGCTTCCTTAATAAAGCATGAGCTAATAAAAACCACATTGCCAAAAGCAAAAGAGTTACGTGGTTTTGCTGAGCCGTTAATCACATTAGCTAAAAATGATACCGTTGCTAATCGTCGCTTAGCTTTTGACCGTATTCGCGATAAAGAAACAGTAAAAAAACTTTTTGAAGAGTTAGGTCCTCGTTATCAAGAGCGTCCAGGTGGCTACCTACGCTTATTAAAGTGTGGTTTTCGTGCTGGAGACAAAGCACCAATGGCATTTGTTGAGTTAGTTGACCGCGTGGTAGATGATACTGCAGATGTTGATGAAGCCGTATAGGTAGGTAGGTTGTGTTTTTCACACTGTCATATAAAAAAGCCGAGACTGTTCTCGGCTTTTTTGTCGGTAACGATAAAAAGTGTTTTTTTACCCTCCTCTGTATTATTACTTTTTTCACAATAAACCTTAGTGTCGCTTTTGCAAGCGCGCCCTATAAAAAGCCTAATATAGTATTTATTCTTTCTGATGATCAATCTTGGATGCACACATCAAAAGCTGGGTATCCTTATGTGAGAACACCTAACTTTGATAAAATTGCTAACGAGGGAATCTATTTTGATCGTGCTTATGTAACAGCTCCAAGCTGTGCACCATCTCGGGTTGGTATATTATCAGGGCTTTATCCTTGGCAAACCGAATCAGGCGCTATTTTGTATGCTCTATGGCCTGATGATTTGCAGAGCTTTCCTCAGCTATTGGCGGCAAATGGCTATAAGGTAGGTTTTACTGGGAAGGGTTCACACACGAGGAGACCGACATCTTCTGTCAGGTTGCCGCCTGTTTTAGGTGCGGCTTTCAATCAGATAATGCAAGAGCCAGAAAATAAAAACTTATCGCCTTGGGACTTAACTAAAAACTTTGATATGTTTTTAAATGAGCGTTCTCATGATCAGCCTTTTATGTTTTGGGTGGGCTCAATAGAACCCCATCGTCCTTATGCTCAGCATATTAATGGCTACTTTGAGAGTGTAAAAACAAAGACAGATTTCTTGCCACTTGATTACCCTAAGGATTTGCCTTACCTCAGGGATGATTTTGCTCGATATTTACAAGAAATAGAGATTTTTGACAAAGATATCGGAGAGATTATTGCACTGCTAGAAAAAAGAGAATTATTGGATAACACTGTTATTGTTGTGACGTCAGATAATGGTATGCCATTTCCCAAAGCGAAAGCACAAAACTATGAATATGGAGTTCGTGTTCCCCTAGCAGTTCGCTGGGGTGATGGAATACGCAAGTCGAATCGTACAGTTCACAGCATGATTAGCTTAACGGATATTGCCCCTACTTTTTTAGAGTTAGCAGGGATAGAAATTCCTAGAAAAATGCAAGGAAAAAGCCTAGTTCCTCTATTTTTGACAGAGGATGTGAGTGGTATTGATAAAAATAGAGAGTATGTGTTTAGCGCCTACGAAAGACATTCTAATTGGCGCTCTGATGCAGAGCCGACTTACCCTCGACGCGTAATACATACGGAGCGCTTTACTTTAATTCGTAATTATTTTCCGGAAAGATGGCCGTCCGGTGGCCCACCATCTTACGGGGAAACATATCGGGATTTATTGGAAGATGATACAGGGCGGGCAAGAATAAATGAAAAATGGACATCTTTTATTTTTGATAAAAGGCCTTATGAAGAGCTGTATGACTTAGAGAGTGACCCTTTTCAATTTAACAATATTATTGACGACCCTGAATATATTACGGTGAAACAGTCATTACAACAAATACTAGA
>CBDUPS010000251.1:0-3460 GCA_965369155.1 uncultured Spongiibacteraceae bacterium | reverse complement strand
CCCAAGGTAACCCCTGTTGCATGCGCTTAATAAAACCTTTGTTTAACTCTTGTGCCTGTTGCTCTAACAAGCCGATGTCTACCGTGATACCTGCCTGTTTTAATGCGGCTATGCCTTTACCTGCAACCTGAGGATTAGGGTCTTGCATTGCCACAACAACCCGTATCACCCCTGCCTTAATTAATGCCTCACAACAAGGCGGAGTTTTACCATGGTGGGAGCAAGGTTCTAAGGTTACATACGCGGTTGCACCAATTGTTGGTTGGTTACTGGCTGCAATAGCATTTACCTCGGCGTGGGCGCTACCGGCTTTTATATGAGCACCTTCACCAATAACCTCACCGCCCTTAACCAAAACACAGCCAACTCTAGGGTTTGGCTTTGTGGTGTACCAGCCCTTTTCGGCTTGCTTTATCGCCTGCGCCATAAAACGGTAATCATCAGTAGAAAAACTCATAGCATTTATTCTTCAACCACATTGTTACTACCAGTATTAGCTGTAGTATTGGTTAGTGCGTCAATCTCTTGTAAGAATTGATTCAAATCTTTAAAGTCGCGGTATACAGAAGCAAAGCGTACATAAGCTACCGCATCTAGGGTTTTTAACTGCTGCATCACCAACTCCCCAATAGTGCGAGATGAAATCTCTCTCTCCCCCATCGCCTGAATTTGATGCTGTATTTGATTAAGTGCCGCTGCTACCGCCTCAACACTTACCGGGCGTTTTTCTAAAGATTTTTGCAAACCAGCGGCCAATTTTTCTTCATCAAATGGCACACGGTTACCATCTGATTTAATGATCTTTGGCATTAAAAGCTCGGCGCTTTCAAAGGTGGTAAAACGTTCAGAACAAGATAAACACTCACGGCGGCGACGTACCTGACCACCTGCGGCAACTAATCTGGAATCTATTACTTTTGTATCATCAGCACGACAAAAAGGACAGTGCATCTCAATCTCCGTTTCTTGTGGTTTGAACCGCACTTTATTTCTTACACTACAGCGCTCAATTGTAACACAGTCCACTTTCTCATCTGGTAAAACACAAAAAACATTCACCAATAGAACCGGTTATGTAAAGATACCCACAAACAACAAGCCCGAAAGGATAAATCGTGAGTGGAAGTCATTTTTTTGCTTATTTAAGTAAAATGCGCTGGATACAACGTTGGGGCATGAAAAGAAATGCGGTTAATGAAAATGTTATGGAGCACTCTTATGAGGTGGCAGTTATCGCCCATGCGCTAGCGGTTATTCGTAATGAAGTTTTTGGCGGCAACATTGATACAGGCACAGTAACTATTACCGCGTTATTTCATGATGCTGCCGAAGTATTAACCGGTGATATGCCCACTCCGATAAAATATCACAATAAAAAAATACGAGACGCCTATAAAGAAGTTGAGCTTGCAGCCGAGGGTGAAATGCTAAAAACATTACCCAAAAAATTACAGCCCATTTATAAAAACTATCTTTTATCTAATACAATTAGTGATGATGTTAAGTCATTAGTAAAGGCCGCTGACTTAATTACCTCATACTTAAAGTGCCAAGCAGAATTACAAGCAGGCAATCAAGAGTTCTCTCAAGCCATCATTGATGTAGAAAAACGCATGGATAATTTTAACAGCCCTGAACTCGATTATTTTAGAGAAGAGTTTTTACCAAGCTTTAGTTTAACCTTAGATGAATTGATTATTCCTAAGGCGCCTTTTAGCTCATAAAAAAATAGCCAAATATTTATTTATTAGGCTCACAAATAAATACCGGGATATCACGATCTGTTCGTGCTTGGTATTCATCAAAATCGGGATACAAACTTAACAAATGCGGCCATAAAGATTCTTTTTCTTCAGGTGAGCTTTCACGGGCGGTGTAATCTGCTGAGTTTCCATCCTTCATAATTTTAATTTGTGGATTAGCCTTAATGTTGTAATACCAAACGGGGTTTTTCTCCATACCACCTTGAGATGCCACTAATAATTTTTTATCACCCATAGGTAAGTGAATTAACGCCACTTCTCTCATCGCCCCGGTTTTACGGCCTTGCATAGTCACAATACAAATAGGATAACCACCGGGAAAGTTTCTCATAAACTTACCATTGGTTTTTTTATAAATCCAAACATTAAAGCGGGTATAAGCACGCATTACTTTTTTTACCAACGGCACCCACTTTTGTGGGATTTCGGTTACATCTTCACGCTTGGTTTTTACATAATTAAATTTATTGGTCACGGTAAACACTCCCTCTTTATAAAACATGAATAACTGTAGCATAATTTTATAAAAAGCTTCGTAGGTAATCTGAGTCTTTAAATGCTTTTTAATTATCAATAAAAAAGCTAAAATCATATTATTGTTACTTCATATTACCTAGGTATCTTAGCTATGTCTGATGCATTAACTCGCTGCTTTTCTCCCGCCAACATTAATGGTTTAACGCTTCGTAACCGCATTATAAAAGCGGCAACCTTTGAAGGGAAAACACCTAATGGCGTGCCCGGCAGTGCATTAGAGCAACTACATAAGCGTATTGGTGAAGGTGGCACCTCAATGACAACAATAGGTTACTGTGCCGCAGAGTCCGATGGCCGGATATCCAACCAAATGATGTATATGGGTGAGGAAAACCGCGAACCTTTAACGAAAATCATTCAGTCCATTCAAGCAACTGGCTGTAAAGTCTCCGGCCAACTCAGTCACTGTGGTAATTTTAGTAAAAACAAAGAGCTTAAAAGCAGACGACCTTTAGGCCCTTCCCGCGGCATCAATATGCTAGGGCTGGTAGAAGGTTTACCTTTTGCCGGTAAATTAACTGTCCCTGAGATTAAAGAGCGCGTTGCCGTTTTTGGTCGTGCCGCTACTTTTATGAAATCAGTCGGCTTTGATGCCATCGAAATTCATTTTGGCCATGGCTACGGCATTAGCCAATTTATTTCACCAATAACCAATAAGCGTACTGATGAATACGGTGGATCGTTAGAAAACCGTATGCGCTTCGCCCTAGAAATTTTAGCCGCTGTAAGACAAGCCGTTGGTGATGATTTCCCTATCTTAGGAAAAATCAGCATGACTGATGGTGTTAAAGGTGGTGTGAGCTATGCGGATTCTATTGAGATTGCCCGCATGCTTGATAATGGCGGTATTGATGCCATTGTTTGTAGCGGTGGCACCAGTAGCATGAACCCTATGTTGCTGTTTAGAGGTGACTCCATCGTCAAGGGCCTACTAGAGCAGGAGAAAAATCCTTTAATGCGATTAGGCTTAAGAATCATGGGGCCTAAAATGTTTAAAGAGTACCCTTACGAAGAAATGTATTTTTTAGAGAGCGCTAAAAAAATTAAAGAAGCCGTAAAATGCCAAGTGGTTTATATCGGCGGTGTTTGCACTAATGAAAGTATTGAAAAAGTAATGGATGCCGGTTTTGATTTTATACAACTAGGCCGAGGCTTACTAT
>CBDUPS010000250.1:0-3485 GCA_965369155.1 uncultured Spongiibacteraceae bacterium | reverse complement strand
GATTTGTAAAAAACTGTACCGAGCAATTAAAACACCCGTAAGTACAATAATAATAAAGCCGGCTATTAAAAGACGAATACGTAGTAAACGAGATTCTGCGCCACTATCCTTTAATGAAAGCCTTTGCGGCATACCACTTACCTACAAGAGTTTACTGACAAGAAATTACCTAAACAAAGGTACTGTTTTAAAAAAATATAATCATCAATCAGCTGCT
Organism: uncultured Spongiibacteraceae bacterium; assembly: GCA_965369155.1. Classification (GTDB taxonomy): domain Bacteria; phylum Pseudomonadota; class Gammaproteobacteria; order Pseudomonadales; family CBDUPS01; genus CBDUPS01. The sequence goes on along the minus strand of CBDUPS010000250.1, from coordinate 3,268 downwards.
ATCTTTTTATTTTTTTAAAATGACTAGCCTCTATGATAAGGATGACCTTTTAAAAAACTCCAGCTACGATAAATTTGTTCTGCCAATATTACTCTTACTAATGGATGGGGAAGCGTAAGATTTGACAAAGACCATGTTTGATCCGCCCGCTGTAAGCAACGCTGATCTAATCCAACAGGTCCGCCCACTAATAAATTATAATGGCGTCCTTCTTGTAGCCAGCCCTGCATATTATCTGAGAGCTTCTCGGTCGACCAATTTTTGCCCTTTACATCTAAGGCAATAACCCCTTCTCCGGCCCCAATAACCGAGAGAATTTTATCACCTTCCTGTTGTTTCATTTGCTCAGCATTATAGTTTTTTGAGCGTTTTGCTACAGGGATTTCAAGCAATTCTAAACTCAGCTCACGGGGTAGGCGTTTTGAGTATTCTAAAAAGCCTGTCTCAACCCAAGTAGGCATTTTGGTTCCCACAGCAATTAAACGAATACGCATCGCTTAGATCTCGGGATCGTGTATCTCTTTAACACCACTCCACAAAGACTCTAAGTTATAAAGTGCTCTAATTTCTGCCTGCATCACATGAACCACCACATGGGCAAAATCAACTAACACCCATTCGCCCTCATCTGAGCCCTCTTCACCTATCGGACGAAAACCCTGTTTTTTAGCCTCATTAGACACATTATTAGCCAATGACTTTACATGGCGACTGGATGTGCCCGTGGCAATAATCATGGTATCAGTAACCCCTGTTATTTTGCTCACATCGATAACCACCACATTCTGAGCTTTTAACTCTTCTAATGCTTTAATCACTGTGTTTTGTATTTTTTCTATCATGAATAACCTTTTTCTACCGTAGGTAACAGGGGTGCTAAAAATAGCTTTTTTAACGTTAATGTAACAATGCTCTATTGATGCTCAACAGTAAAGTTGATGCTCTTTAATATAATCTGCTGTTGTCTTATCACCCCAAGAAGAAATATCTTCGTCATTGGCTAACATGTGCCGAAGCTGCGTTGATGACACGTCTTGCAGGGGGGCGTCAAGATACACTATTTTCCCACAAGCTAGATGATTAATATCATCGGTTAAGCCCTTATGTTGCTCAACCCAAGAGGCTATTTTACCTGTGTTCTCAAATTTTAACCACGACTGCCCTTGTCGGGGAAATACCGCTATATGTACAAAATCTAAAAAATGCTGCCAATGCTTCCAACTCGATATTTGCCACAGAGAATCTGCCCCTAACAGCCATACTAATGATGCCGAGTCACCATACTGATCACGCAACGCTTTTATGGTATCGATGGTCCATGAAGGAGTAGATCGGTGATATTCCCGATCATCAATAAAAAAATGAGGATAACCTTTAAGTGTCCTGTGTAACATCGCCAAACGATGCTCGGCTGGGGTTACGCCTTCTGTTTTATGTGGCGGGCACGCTGCGGGAATAAAACCCACCTGAGATAGACTCAAAAAATCTAATGCATACTGCGCCAAACGCAAATGGCCACTATGTACTGGGTCAAAGGTGCCCCCTAAAAAACCCAGCACCTGCCTTTCTTGAGTGTTTATTTTTGTCACTGGCGAATATGGCCATCCCCCAACACCACATATTTTTGGCTTGTTAGGCCTTCTAAGCCCACAGGGCCTCTGGCATGAATTTTATCGGTTGAAATACCAATTTCAGCACCTAATCCATATTCAAAACCATCCGCAAAACGCGTAGAGGCATTTACCATTACCGAACTGGAGTCTACCTCTCTAATAAAGCGCCGTGCTTTAGAGTAATTCTCGGTAATAATCGAATCAGTATGTTGAGAGCTATAACGGTTAATATGGGAAATCGCTTCATCTAGCCCAGCAACAATACGAATAGATAAAATAGGCGCTAAATATTCAGTTTTCCAATCTTCCTCGGTTGCCTCTTTTATCACTAACGCGCTTAACACCTGCCGAGTACGCTCACAGCCACGCAACTCAACCCCTTCGTTATGATAAGCCTCAGCTAATTCAGGTAATATGACTTCAGCGACTGATTCCGCCACCAATAAAGTTTCCATCGTGTTACAAGTGCCATAACGATGCGTTTTAGCATTAAATGCCACAGCAAAGGCTTTTTTCTTATCGGCATCATCATCAATATACACATGACAAATACCATCTAGGTGTTTAATAACAGTCACTGTAGCATCGCGACTAACTCGCTCAATTAAGCCTTTGCCACCCCGTGGCACAATAACATCAACAAACTCAGGCATAGTGATGAGCTCACCGACTACGGCACGGTCGGTCGTTTCTATTACTTGCACAACATCTTGACTTAAACCTACCGCCTTTAAGCCATTCTCTATGCATTGTGCAATAGCTTGATTTGAATGAATTGCTTCAGAGCCCCCACGCAAAATAGCTGCATTACCAGACTTTAGACAAAGACTCGCCGCCTCAACCGTTACATTAGGCCGTGACTCATAAATAATGCCAATAACACCTAAAGGTACACGCATCTGCCCTACCTGAATACCACTGGGGAGGTACTTCATATCCGTCATGTGTCCAACCGGATCCCCTAAGGCGGCTACCTGCTTTAACCCTTCTAACATTCCGTCTATACGTGATTCAGTAAGCTCTAAACGATCTAACAATGCCGCATCCAGATTGTTAGCCTTACCTTGCTCCATATCTTTTTGATTGGCTATTTTAAGCGCTTCTCGTGAGGTATTTAATGCCTCAGCAATCGCCATTAATGCTTTATTTTTTACAGCCGAATCTGCCGCAGCAATAACTCGCGAGGCGTCTCGAGCCTTTTTGCCCACTTGTTGCGTATAGTCAGTAATATTCATATCGAGCCTTTTGTTAAACAATCATTCTTAATCTTTTTTGCCTAAACGAATGACACCCTCTTGTGCCACAGATGCCACTAATTGACCTTGTAAATTAAACACATTACCTCGAACAAAACCACGGCCTCCCCCTGCATTTGAACTATCAAGCTCATACAAAAGCCAATCATCAATACGAAAAGGTCTGTGAAACCAAATACAATGGTCTAATGTGATCGCCGTTAATCCCGGTGTCCATTGATTCACACCGTAGGGACGTAAGGCCGTCATTAATAATGGTGTATCCGACGCATAAGCCAACAACTCTTGATGCTGACTTAAATCATCAGCTAACTCACCATCTGACTTAAACCAGCAGTAAGATTTGGCACTAGCCGGCTTAGGTGAATGCATATCTATTGGGTCAACTTGGCGAAACTC
>CBDUPS010000249.1:0-3489 GCA_965369155.1 uncultured Spongiibacteraceae bacterium | reverse complement strand
CTGCCACGGGGTTGTACACGTCTAAATTGTATTTTTTACCGGCAATAAAATCGTCTTGACCATGACCGGGGGCGGTATGTACCGCTCCTGTACCAGCATCGGTAGTCACGTGATCGGCCAAAATAACCGGCACATGTTTTTCATAAAACGGATGCTGTAATAAAATGTTTTCTAGTTGGCTACCCAAGCAGGTGCCTACCACTTCGCCTTGTGTTTCGTAGCGCTGTAATGCCCCTTCACGTAGTGCAGAGGCCAAAATAATATAATCACCATCTGCTAATTTTACTAAGTCGTAGTTAAGCTCGGGGTGTAAGGCAACCGCTTGGTTGGCAGGTAACGTCCACGGTGTGGTTGTCCAAATAACGAATGACACACGACCACTTACACCTGCAAAAATAGCAGACAACTCATTTATATCAGCCACATCAAAACGTACATCAATTGCCGGAGAGGTTTTATCTTGATACTCCACTTCGGCTTCAGCCAACGCCGATCCACAATCTAAACACCAGTGCACTGGCTTATAACCTTTTTGCAGATGATTATTTTCGGCAATTTTCCCAAGGCTACGAACAATGTTCGCTTCGAACTCATAGTTCATTGTAAGGTACGGGTTATCCCATTGGCCAAAAACACCTAAGCGCTGAAAATCTTTTTTCTGACCTTCTACCTGCTTTAATGCGTAATCCCGACAGTAGTGCCGAAACTTGCTAGGCTCAACTTTAATGCCAGCTTTGCCTTTCTTTTTTTCAACATTTAATTCAATCGGCAAACCGTGGCAGTCCCAGCCGGGTACATAAGGGGCATCAAAACCTGAAACCGTTTTTGCTTTAACAATAATATCTTTTAAAATTTTATTAACTGCATGACCAATATGAATATCGCCATTAGCATAGGGAGGGCCGTCATGTAGAATAAATAAAGGCTGACCTTTTCTCGCATCTCTTATTTGTTGATACAGGTTATCTGCTTGCCATTGTTCAATTTGCTTAGGCTCGCGCTGTGCTAAATTTGCCTTCATCGGAAACGATGTTTTAGGAAGATTCAGTGTCGCTTTATAATCAGTCATTAGTACTCTTCTCATTTATCTGGTACGGCGCACAACAGTTTATTTTTGCCAAGGTGCGGGTTAATTGCTGGGTTATTTCTATATCAGTTGCGATATTGTGTTTTAACTCATCTAACGACGAAAACTTTTTTTCATCACGTATTTTTTTACGGAAAAAAATATGAATATGCTCACCGTAAATGTCTTTATCAAAATCAATTAAATGAACTTCTAAAATGGCTTTTTCTAAACCATCATCTAAGGTGGGTCTAACCCCTACATTTGCCACACCCCATACCGGCTCTCCCACCACGCCACAAACTTGTACGGCATAAACCCCTGACATAGCCGCACGAATACGATGTAACTGCACATTAGCAGTTGGGGTGTTGAGTGTACGGCCTAATTGCTGGCCGACAATAACACGACCTGAAATACTATAAGGCCGCCCAAGTAATTGCTCCGCTAAGGTGAAGTCGGCGCTCTCTAGGGCATGACGCAACCGAGTGCTACTGACCCGTTCACCGGCAATTGTTAATGTTTGAGTGCTTTCTACCTGAAAGTTACTTTTGCGACCTTCTTCTCGTAAGAGTTCAAAGTCCCCTTCTTGCTCATGGCCAAAACGCAAATCATCCCCAGTAATAATGTAACGAATACCCAAACCCTTAACAAAAACATCTTGGATAAAGTCTCTGGCGGGAATACGGCTGGTTTTTTCGTTAAAAGGTACGCGTAAAACACGATCAATACCCATGGCGCGTAACCCTTCAAACTTTTCCCTAAAGCTCATGATACGAGCCGGTGCTTTCGTTGGGGCAAAGTATTCACGGGGCAATGGCTCAAGAGTAACGACAGTAGAGGGTACGTTTAGCTCTTTAGCCTTTTTTAATAGATGCTGTAAAACGGCCTGATGCCCATAATGCAGTCCATCAAAGGCGCCTATAGTTGCCACGCAACCATGATGTCGCGGGCGGATATTATGTAGTCCGCGAATCAGTCCCATAAAAAATAAACAGCCCCATTAAGTACATTGATATAAAAGCCAAATTATAACCTACTCAGTAAGTAGGCACTATGCCTTATAACTTTGATTTTGAAAGATAAGTTTCACGAATAAACCTTAATATATTTCAATCGTGTTACATTAAAATACAATGGGCTATATTGAGCTTTCAGACTATATAGTTCTTCATCTATCTATCAAATAATTGCCTATATCAGGAGCATTCAGTCACATAAATATCTCTCGACCATACTAAAGCTAAAAAGCCTATCAATAAAAACAGATGCAACACACAAAATAACAAAGCTATTTTATATAAACCCTCCAAGGGTGAAATTAACCTTTAAAATTCAAAAAGATAGAGAGATGCCCATAAAAAGGCTAATCTATAGAATGGTTTACCGTATCGAATTGTGACAACAAATTATCGTGCTGATAAGCGTACTCTAATCTGTTTCTGCATATTTACGAATAACAGGTAACATTTTTTTTATTTCACGACTAACTAATCTAGGCATAATTTGATTAATCCACACAAAGAATCTTTCTGGCCACCCTAGATATTGAATCGTTTTTTTGCTTTTAATAAATACCGCAAACTCTTTGGCAACTTTCTCAGCGGTATCCATAGAGGATTTCAACTCCTTATTCATCTGAATAACTGCATCTGTATTTAAACTGGTTTGTGTAGCTCTGGGTGCGAAGTAGCGAAAATGTATATTTGTATCTGCATACTCTCTCCCTAATGCTTCTGTTGCACCTCTAAGAGCAAACTTACTTGCCGAATAAGCGGCAAAACCCGGATATGCAATTGAACCAAATATTGATCCGACATTTATTACCTGTACCGACACACTTTGTTTCGAGAAATAAGGCAATAACTGCTTTATCAATAGCAATGGATATAACGCATTGACTTGTAATAACTCTGATATCGTTTCATCGGTTTGTTCTTCAAATAATGCAAAATCATTAATGCCCGAATTGTTAATCATAATGTCAATAACATGAGGTAATGATTTAATAAAGGTAGCTAAGTCTCTGCGATTTTTTTCATCACTAATATCACATTTACACTGATAAATATCACCTTTGCCAGCACCCGTTTTTAATTGCAGAGACAACGCTTCAAGTGTCTTTTGGTTTCTACCCACTAGTATTAAATTCATTCCTGATTTATGCAGTTGTTTTGCAATCGCTTGACCTATCCCCCCAGTCGCACCCACTAAAACAGCTGTATTTTTAGAATATGTCATTAGTGTACTCTCTATAATGTTTTAAATTTTTAAACCTAAACCCATGCCTATATATAACTTACGTGATTCAAGTGGCACTAAAATTTCACGACGACCATGCATCATGCGTTTATTATCGATTACGACTACATCACCATCTTTCCACATTACTTCTTGTGTGTACTTTTCACATAATGCGGTCA
>CBDUPS010000248.1:0-3490 GCA_965369155.1 uncultured Spongiibacteraceae bacterium | reverse complement strand
CTCTAGCATTGCATCAGTAATTAAAAAAGCACTGGATAATAGTGCTATAAACGCCTCTGAAATTAGTGTGATCAAAACTCACGGTACTGCAACGGTTATGAATGATGAAGCCGAATCTGCCGGTTTAAAAAATGTGTTTGATTCAAAAATTCCTGATGTTATTGCATTAAAACCTTATTTAGGCCACACATTAGGGGCCTGCGGAATTAACGAACTTACTTTATTAATGGGGCTGCTTAATGCCAGAGTATTACCTAAAGCAAGATACCCCTCAGACCTTAATGAAAATTTAGGCATGATTGTTAATCAGCAAGAAAAGCCGGTTACAACAGGAGCCTATTACTTACTTAATTATTTTGGTTTTGGTGGCAACAACACGGCCTTGGTGATGCAGCATGTTATTTAATGATATTTATATTCATGCAACCGGTGGAATTTATAATACTGTTAATGAAGCCGGTGAATTGATCCCATTAAAACCATTAGTGGCTGATGTTTGTAAACAGCGTTACCGTCGAATTGATCGCTTTATCCAAATGGCATTAATTGGCTCTGGGCGTTGTTTAAAAAACAGTGAACAAAATAAGATGGCGTTATCGGCACAAACGGCTTTGTATCTAACCTCCGGACAAGGGCCAACCTCAAATAACATTGAAGTACAAGAATCTATCTTTAAGCATGGAGAAGAGGCCAAGCCGTTAAAATTTATTAATACCTTAAGTAATTCTGCAGGCTTTTATGTAATGAAAGAAGCGCAGCTTACCGGGCCAAATATTTTTGTTACCCGAGAGATAACGCCTTTAGAGTGCGCATTACAAACAGCGGCTTCTGATCTTAATGCTGGTTGGTGCACTACGGCGTTAGTCGGCCTTGTGGACGAAATAACCTTGCCGATAGCTGATCAATGTTTGCGTATGAAACTTGCCAAAAACACAGGAATTGGTGAGGGTAGCTATTGGTTTTTATTGTCACAAAATAAAAATAATGCCCAAGGAAAAATCGAAGGGTTATTTATCAATAATAGATTAAGTAAAGCGATTAACTCGGCACTCGAACAGACTGAAAAAAATAACAGTAAACCATTATATATATTTATTGGTCGGCATATCTCTGCGAATTTTGCGAGGCAGGTAAGTGATTCTTTGCCATCAGAGTTATATGAAAAATATTTCACAGAGCAGGCAGTGTGGGATGGTATGAATTCCGCAGCAGTCTATGAGTTTATTCAGCGGCCACATGATGGCGATGCGACTTTATGGGTGGTGAGTGAAGATAGAGAAGGCCGTATATCAATTTTAGTGGTGAACCGATTTTCTTAAATTGTAAGGTTAGTTTTTAAGAGCTATTGATTGGCTCTTGTAAATAAAAAGCCAAGTAAAAAAATCAATAAAGATAAAACTTACAGTTGGCTTAATTGCTGGAAAACAGCTAATTCTTTATCAGCACACACTTGCAATTGATCGGCCAATTTATCGTAATCCATTGTCATACGGCCTTTACACATTTTGGCCGCAAATAAGGCAAAGCGTCGCCATTCGTCTCCAGTATCTGTTAATTGTTCTGCTGCAACAGCAAGCATCGTGTTATCTAAAATAGCTGCAGACTCTTGTAAGAACGACGCATAAAGAAAACGAAAACCTGCACCACCGGTACCTATCTCTTCTTGCATACGCACAATATGACCTAGATACAGTTTATTAAAATGCTCTTTGCTATCGTGTTGTTTGCCCAGTTGTCGTACCTTTTTACTTAAATAACGAATACCGCCAATGCCAGTAATGGGTACTGGCGTTTTTAAATGCATTTTAGAATTAGAGCGAATAGCCGAAATAATCGGTTCTCTTAAATCAACATGTTTGGGTACGTCGGTTAAATAATATAAAAAACCTTTGGGTGCTAAAGCTCCTTTTACAAAACGTGCTTTTTGTAATTCCCCGTGGCTAGCTTGTACGGGGGCTTCTAAAATAGGATCACTGATTAAATAATTATCACCTTGTTTGTCGTAGGCTATTAAATTATGTGCATTAAAGTGAAAGCGCATTTCCTCAGGAAAATAAGGCAACCAATAAACTGAACTTTGTAAGCCTACAGGGTGCTGTTGTTCTAGTAGCTGATCTAAACGATCCATGCCTTTTTCTGGGCTACGAAAGTTTTCAGTGTTAAGTGTGATACCTAAACGTTTGGCTGTTTTTTTTATGATGTGTCGCGGTGGCATGCGGTAAGCAATAAGAGGCATACCATTAATTTTAATAAGCGGGATATAAGCCATAGTTAAGGCACCGGATAAACCGAACACCATAGGCTCTGAAAGAGGTAAGCCGTGATGGGTTAGTAGCGATGACATCACACCACTTTCGCAGTGAGCTGAATAATGATGTTGAAAAGATGTGCTCACAAATATCTCAAATTAATTGGGTAGGTAGTGTTTGTAATTCATGTACCGATAAGCCTAAGGCTTCGGCATAGCGTTGTAATTTTTTATCATTAAGCTTGTTAAAATGTTTACAAGTTAAGTGTCGTTTTACCTGCCATTTAAAAAAGCCGGTGCTTTGGGCAAGTAAGGCAATATCCATACGGCGATTAAACATATGAAACTCAAGTGGAGAGCTAAGTTGCTGTTGGGCACGGAGTAATGCTTCTTGGGTTTTTTGGCTGAAGTCAGCAACCGCCTGTTGTAACACTATTTCTTCAGCATCCCAGCCACTGGATGTGGTGAGTGTATAGCGGCCCGTTTCATCTAAGGCATAAATCCCTTTTTTATAGCCACCTAATCCATGGGTGTTATCCTGTGGAACTTCTGCTTTTTTCATGGTTCGGGTTGGCACACAGTAAGCAGCATAAAGGCACTAGAGACTCGCCCGCTTTCAGGAATATAACAAAGAATTTTTTCCCCAACGTTTATTTTTTTAGAATGCAGTAGTTCTTCAATCATAATAAAAATAGAGGCAGAGCCGGTGTTACCTTTTTCGTACAAATTGGTAAACCATTTGTCTTGTGGAACATCAAAGCCTACTTTTTTCATGCCTTCGTACACTTTATCGCGGAAAAAATGCGAGGAGTAATGAGGGATAAACCAATCAACGTCGGCCGCTTTAATGCCTTTGACCTGCTGAATTTCCTCTAATATTCGCTCAACAGTATAGTGAATAATATACTCATTCAACTGCTTTACATCTTGTTTTATTGAAAAAATAGACTGCTCAAGCCATTGCTTTGACTGAAAAGATTTCCAACCTAATAATGAACCATCGGCTTGTTTGTCAGCCCCTGCATACATACAGGCTTGCATTTCATTGGCGTAAGAGCGCTCAAAGATCCAATCAATTTTAAGTGATAAACCTTGCTTGGCCGGTTGTGGCTCAAGTAACACCGCCCCCGCGCCATCAGATAGCATCCAACGTAAAAAGTCTTTTTCAAAGGCAATCTCAGGACGGGCTTCTAAGGCTTCTATTTTTGCAGCGACTTCTTCTGAAAAATGCTGTCCACGCAT
>CBDUPS010000247.1:0-3491 GCA_965369155.1 uncultured Spongiibacteraceae bacterium | reverse complement strand
TTCAAAGCCCAAGGCAACGGTACATTCAGCAGCACACGCCTACGTGGTTCAAAGCCCAAGGCAACGGTACATTAGCAGCACACGCCTACGTGGTTCAAAGCCCAAGGCAACGGTACATTCAGCAGCACACGCCTACGTGGTTCAAAGCCCAAGGCAACGGTACATTAGCAGCACACGCCTACGTGGTTCAAAGCCCAAGGCAACGGTACATTCAGCAGCACACGCCTACGTGGTTCAAAGCTCAGGGCAACGGTACATTCAGCAGCGCACACCTACCTGGTTCAAAGCTCAGGGCGAATGATGAACTCAGCAGCCCAGCACCAGTTGCTAAGCCTCAGAGTGAATGATGAGCTCAGCAGCACAATCCCCGTTCACCCTGAGCCTGTCGAAGGGTCAAAGGGTCAAAAACTATGGATTTAATAGGAGGTCGTTAGATTTGATGAAAAAGGCTTGCATCTTCAAGCCAAAACCAAATTAAAGGTCAGATAATTTATTAATTGCCTGTTACTTATTTTTATTGCTTTGTTTTGCTTCATCTTTGCTTTGATTCGCCAACTTTTGTGCTAACTCAAAGTCATCATCATACGACTTGTTTTTAGTGCTATTGTGCATTTTTAGCCTAATAGGGTAACCAAACAACCAGCCTACAAACACTAAGGGCACCAACACCCCAAAAAAAATGCTTTCGGATGGCGGACCAATAAAAAGTGCTAAGAAAACCGCACCGCCAATCCAAATCAAAAACTGTTCAAGTTCCATATCAGCCATAGTTAACGCCGTCCTTTAAAAAAAGCCGTCATCAATCTACTTGCCTCATCAGCAAGCACGCCACCACGCCACTCTACCTGATGGTTAAGAAAGTCGCTGTTAAAGAATTCATCTTGGCTAACCACCACACCCGACTTAGGCTCTAGCGTACCGTAAACTAAGGTTTTTACTCGGGCATGAACAATAGCCCCTGCGCACATTGAGCACGGTTCTATCGTTACATAAAGGGTGGTATCGGGTAATCGATAATTACCCAAATTAGCGGCGGCATCTCTTAGGGCTTGAATCTCAGCATGGGCGCTAGGATCGTGATTGCCAATGGGTTTGTTGTAGCCTCGGCCAATAATTTTGTTGTCTTTTACAACGACAGCACCAACAGGAACTTCACCCTCTTTGGCCGCCTGTGCTGCAAGCTGTAATGCCTGCAACATAAACTGCTCATCTTCGGCATGACCCAGCATAAAACGTACTCTTTATTGCAGTTTAAGTATTGCTACTTAAAAAATTATTCCCACTCAATCGTTGCAGGTGGCTTGCTCGATACATCATAGGTGACCCTAGAAATATCTTCTACTTCATTAATAATACGTGAAGAAACTTTCTCTAGTAACTCGTAAGGTAAATGTGCCCAACGAGCCGTCATAAAATCGATCGTTTCTACAGCGCGTAAATTAACTACCCATGCATAACGGCGTCCATCGCCCACTACACCCACTGACCTGACTGGTGAAAATACCACAAAGGCCTGACTGGTTTTGTGGTACCAATCAAAGTTATGCAACTCTTGTATAAAAATAGCATCTGCTTGGCGCAATATATCGGCATATTCTTTTTTAACTTCGCCTAAAATGCGCACCCCTAAACCAGGGCCTGGGAATGGATGGCGATACACCATGTCATAAGGTAAGCCTAACTCCACACCAATTTTGCGTACTTCGTCTTTAAATAGCTCTCGTAATGGCTCTACTAATTGAAACTGCATATCATCGGGTAAGCCACCCACATTATGGTGTGATTTAATCACATGGGCTTTACCATGTTTGGAGGCGGCTGATTCAATCACATCAGGATAAATAGTGCCCTGCGCCAACCATTTAACACCCTCTAATTTACTGGCCTCGCTATCAAATACCTCAATAAAAGTATTGCCAATAATTTTACGTTTTTGCTCGGGGTCTGACACACCGGCTAAACGGCCTAAAAATAAGTCTTCGGCAGCAACACGAATAACCTTTACGCCCATGTTTTTAGCGAACATCTCCATTACCTGATCGCCTTCATGCAAACGCAACAAGCCATTATCAACAAATACGCAGGTTAATTGATCACCAATGGCTTTATGCAACATTGCCGCCACAACAGAAGAATCAACACCGCCTGATAAACCCAACAACACTTTATCGCTACCAACCGTTTTACGAATAGTAGCAATGGCATCTTCAATAATATTATCTGCAGTCCACAGCGCTTTGCACTGTGCAATATTAAGAATAAAGTGCTCAAGCATACGAGCACCTTGTAAGGTATGGGTTACCTCAGGGTGAAACTGCACCCCATAAAAATGCCTAACAGGGTCAAACATCGCTGCTATCGGAGCACTATCGGTTGACGCCATCAACTGAAAACCCTCTGGCAACTCAACCACTTTATCCCCATGGCTCATCCATACATCAAGGGTCGATTTCCCCGCCTCTATATGGTCACTAATACCCTCAAGAAAATCACCAGCCTCGTCAATTACGACACGAGCATAACCAAACTCACGTTCATTAGAGCCTGCCACCTTGCCACCTAACTGTACCGCCATGGTTTGCATGCCGTAACAAATACCCAGAACCGGCACACCTAAAGTAAACACCACCTCATTGGCTGCCGGGCAATCAGCCTCGGTAACACTTTCTGGGCCACCGGATAAAATAATCGCTTTTGGAGCAAACTCGTTTATCTCATCACTACTTGCATCCCATGAGCGCACCTCGCAGTACACGCCTATCTCCCGTACACGGCGGGCGATTAATTGCGTATATTGAGAACCAAAATCAAGGATAAGAATACGGTGATCATGGATGTTTTTTGTCATGTCATCATCTCTAAAAAGAATATATAAAAATACAAATTAAGAAAAACCCAATCTATGCTATTTAGATTGGGTGAGCGAACAATGGCTGATCAAGACAGAAGCTGGCGAAAAAAGCGGAGTTTACATAAAGTAAATGAGCATTTTTGAGCTAGCTTCTAACGCCGAGCAGCCGAAGAGCAGCCACCCTCAATCAGGAGCGTGGGTAATTTGGGGCCTCTTTCGTTATTGAAACATCATGCACATGACTCTCACCCATACCGGCGGCGGTTACCGTTACAAACTTTGGTTTAGTGCGCATAGTTTTAATATCAACACTGCCGGTATAGCCCATAGAGGAACGCAGGCCACCCATCAGTTGGTGAATAATTGCCGCACAAGGACCTTTATAAGGAACACGACCTTCAATACCTTCGGGAACCAGCTTTTCAACACCGGCATTCATTTCTTGGAAGTAACGATCACTAGAGCCTTGGGTTTGTGACATTGCCCCTAAAGAGCCCATACCCCGATACGATTTAAATTTTCGCCCTTCGTAGATAATGGTTTCCCCTGGGGATTCTTTGGTACCCGCCAACAATGAACCGAGCATCACCGTATCTGCTCCGGCAGCGATGGCTTTCGGGATATCTCCGGTATATCTGAT
>CBDUPS010000246.1:0-3491 GCA_965369155.1 uncultured Spongiibacteraceae bacterium | reverse complement strand
AAGCTCTTCATGGGCACGGTGCATTGGGTTACGGGTTTGAAAAGCCACCACTTTTTGCCAACCACGCTTAGCAATTTCTTCACGAATTTGAAACGCCGTACGGAACGTATCAGGAAACTCAGTCTGGAAATAACTAAAGCTTAAAACATCAATAGAACCAGATAACAACTTATTACCTAATGATGAAAAGGTAGCCACCCCAGGGTGATTTGTATCATTAGTGCCAAAAATCTGCCCTGCCATGGTTTTTATTTGTGCATCAGAAACCTCTTCGATGGCATCAATAGTCATAATGGCAAGTACAGGATTACCCTCAACATTAGGATCACGCAGTGCAATACGCTTAGCGCCCTGAATAGCTGAGACATCATTGGTTAGATTAAGCACAGGAACAGGCCAAAACAAACCATCAGTAGTTTTGTAATGCTCTGCCACACTTAACGCATCAGCAAGATTCATGTAGCCCTGCAGTGGGTTAAAATAACCACCACCTAACATGACCGCATTCGCTGCCGCTGCCGAGTTAAGTAATAAAGACGGTAAACCCTCGGCCTCTTTTATCAGTGCTGCTCGCTGGTTATCGTCTGCTACAAAACATGGGGAAAGTGTTTCTGAACCATAAGGCTTAATCATGATATCTCCTGTTAATTAGGGTGTTTTTAACGTATTAAACGGCTTTGTACTTAGTTGCCATTTAATAAGTTACGGTTTTCTAACTCGGCAATAATAGCGAGTACTTCTTGTTCAATCGTGCTTTTATCGGTATGTAAATGAATATCAGCGTTTAAAGGCGCTTCGTAAGGGTCATCAATACCGGTAAAGTTTTTAATCTCACCCGCACGAGCTTTTTTATACAAACCTTTTGGATCACGGCTTTCTGCTTCTTTTAATGGGCAATCAACAAACACCTCTAAAAAGGTTAAACCTGCTGAGCCATGCAATGCTCTAACTAAGTCGCGGTCTTCTCTGTAGGGGCTGATAAAGCTACTTAAAACAATAATACCCGCATCAGCAAATAGCTTAGATACTTCACCAATACGACGAATATTCTCAGTACGGTCATCGGCACTAAAGCCTAAGTTTTTATTAATACCCATACGCACGTTATCGCCATCCAAGCGATAGACCAACTTACCTCGAGCCAGCAAGGCTTTTTCTAAGGCTACTGCAACGGTGCTTTTACCACTGCCTGATAAACCGGTAAACCAAAGTGTACCGCCTTTTTGCCCTAGTAATTCAAAGCGCTCTGTACGACTTACTTCCCCAGACTGCCAATGTACGTTAGTTGCTTTTTGTTCTGTCATAGTCCCTTCTCTTTGTCAGCTTTATTATTGTTAGTGTGTGGTTATTTTTTATAAAAAACCGTTGTAAAAACCCCTGCTATTATCATCTGTGTGATGGACTTCAACCACCCCCTAGATTAGCTATTTTTAATATAGCGCCCACGATAATCAGCAAACTGCGTTTTTATACCCTGCTCAGTTAAATTAAAATCTTTCATTGAGTAGTGATGTGCCTGCCTTTTATCCCTAGTATTTTCTTCTCGATAGGTTTCCATGGCCTGCTTGGCTGTTTGGGTTAAATCCCAGCCGATGAAATTATACACATCATTAATAACTTTCTCAGGTTCTGCCACCGTATCTTGATAAAAAACATCAAAAAAGGCATTAGGCTGCTGTTGACGAACTGCCATTGTATGGCTAATACCACGGGAGAACTTGTCACTCCACTGTTGTCCTACCTCTATCGGCGAAGGATTATCTGTACTTAATTTGTACAATGCATGGTGAAAACTACAAACCGACGGAATTGTCTCTAATGGGTCTCGATGAGTTTGTAACACTTGAATGCCGGGGAATGTTTGCAGCAATAAATCCATATGGTGCAGATGGTGAGGGGTTTTTAACAGCCAACGTTGTCCTTTTTGCCCGCTGGATTTTTTTTGCCACTGTAAAAACTGCAGCAACCGTTTTAAGTAAATATAGCCCGGCTTGTTGTCATGGCTTTCAATCCATGCCTGATAACTGGGAATATAAGCGAAAGCCATAGGCGTGGTGCTAAAAAAAGAATGCTCTAATAACATAAGCTCTTCATCGGCCCCGGTGGCATTCATTGGGTGAATAGCCGCAATATCGGGGTTTGCCTCAACCATAGCCGCCACTTCAGCTTTTGCCGCTGCAATACGTTTATCGGTGTTGGCTGAAAAATCCCACCCTTGCTCTGGAGCGGGAAAGCGCGTCTCATACCAAAGGGGGGCAAAAAATCGAGTATCACTGGCTAAAGTTCGGTGTAGTAGCGTTGTACCGGTACGAGGTAACCCCACAATGGCAACCGGTGGTGCAATCACTTCATCGTTAATTTCTGGAAAACGACTAAACCACTGTTCTACCTGTAACCTATTAACCAATAGCTCGGTAATACGCATTTGCTGACCAAACAACCCAGCATCATTTAAGTTAGCTTCTTGGTTAAGGGCACTTACCAAAGCCTCTAAAGGCTGGCGAAAGCTCTCATCGCCAAAGTTGCTCAACCCTGTTCGAGCGATAGCCTCTTGCAGCATATTGCTGGTATTCAGTGTGCTCATAATAATTTTTTAAGTTCCTTAAGAGTCATCACTTGGGTGGTGGGATGCACTTGGCTTTGTGCGCCAATCCAGCGAAAGCACATAGTGCCCTGTTGATGACCTGCTGTTTGTATCCAGTTCGGTAAGCCTGGATTTTGGTGAGAGACAATAATACGTATAGAGCCATCTGCCTGATAAACCGCCGTATGTTTATTAACATGGATAGTAAAGTAGCGGTAATCTAAACTTTCCATCCAATAATTATTCAGCTGAAAATTCCATGTATCGCAATTTGGTATAGAAGCAACGTCAATCACCAGCACCTCATCGTCAGCTAACTGCCAATAAGAATGGTAGTAAAATATATTAGGGTCGCCCCCCACTGCTTGGCATAGAGCCTGATTTGCCGGAGGCAACTGATTAATATGCTGTTGGTAACTTTGTGTCCACTGGGCAAACAAGCCTGCCGTGCCATCAACAAACTGTGCCGCCGATAATAACGATTGGGTAAAACCCTCAGCTTTTAAGGCTTTGGGTTGTTGTGTGGCATTATGATTGATTCGTTCAATATAAATTTGGGATTTTTGTTCTTGTTCTCGATCTAAAAAAGTCTGCCTCACAATAACCGTATTGGTGCTGTCTTTCATCGCCAACCAATTTCCCTTTTGGGGGTTGGCACTTAAAATCACCTCAAAATTACCCTGTTCGTCTACGGTTAATTGGTGGCTATCAATATAACCGGTGGGCTCATTTTTGCCATCTTCTCCATAACCGCCGGCTTGGGTGCCAAAACCTAAGTAATGTACCGTACCTCTATTACCCCAAATGCGATAATCATTCACGCCATTAATTTCTGCTCGTAAATACACGTTATCGGGGTTATCTGCACCAATTTTGGCGGTTTCATGAGATGGAGCATAAAACGTAG
>CBDUPS010000245.1:0-3491 GCA_965369155.1 uncultured Spongiibacteraceae bacterium | reverse complement strand
AGCTTAAGTAAATCCTGACTAATAACGACTCTGGGCTCTCTCATTGAATAGTGCATTCCCTATTGATATATCCGATAACGCACCCGAAAATACCCGATTTAACCCAATTTAGCAATAAAGACCCTCTGAATACAGCAAACCTTGTAGGTAAGACTAAAAGCACAAACAGCTTTTACCGCTGCTGGTAATGATGCCAGATACGCAAAATGGCTATTGCATCGGTAAGTACTGCATACCTAACAATATAGTTACCAAAAACAATATTGCGAATAACTTTAGGAGATGGAGCCTGTTTAACCTCTGTGCCAAGCTCGGGGAATGTACTTAGGTGCTCAATTTTGCTGACAAGCTCACTGGCAATACGAATAGCGGCAGAAGGATTATGTAATGCAATGAATTCACGCAGTCGTTTAAGATCGTCTAAGGCTTCGGCGGAGTAAATGACATTCATTTTTTGATGATTGGTGCTGGGAGCTCATCGTCAGTACCCCAGCTTTTCATCCAGGCATGAACCGATTCCCCTGAGACAACACGGCCTCGTGCAACCGACTCCATAGCCTCTAAGGTTTGTTGCCATTGTTCTTGCTCAAGCGATTGACGCTCTATGAACTCTTTGAGCGCCTGATTGATAAGCCAGCTCTTACTTCGCTGCAACGAACTAGCCATCGTTTGAAGGCTTTCCTCAACTTCTGGCTGTAGGCGAACCGTAGTAACACTCATAAAAACTCCTTTGTTAAATACAATGTAATACAAGGTATTTTTAAAGACAAGGGTAATCTAGGCAGCACCTTTAAGAAGCTGGTACAACGGTTAATTTTAAATATAAGTAGGTATCCAATATTAACCTACTCATATTATTACTACCGAACCACTAGTTGTTTGGCTCACTAATTCAATGTGGCCAGACTTAGTGGTGGGCTTTGCATTGATGATTTTATTTTTTTATTCTGCTCTAGGGGTTTTGGTTCGATCATTCCGAGAGTATAAAAAACATACATCTGATTGTTGTTGATACCGCCCATCGGTTCAACTTTCCTCAGTGTTACTACCCATGTTACTAAAAACATTGGATTGAGTAGAGCCATACTGGATCTCATTAGACCGAAACAACAACATAATCCCTTACTTTACTACAGACACAAAAAAGCCCCAAGTCGTTATAACTCAGGGCTTTCAGGTATTACTCAGACTCTCTTAGAGTGCTTTTTGGTGCCGAGAGGGGGATTTGAACCCCCACGAGCATAGCTCACTACCCCCTCAAGATAGCGTGTCTACCAATTCCACCACCTCGGCATGTTTTTTAGCTGGGGCATTATAAAATGTTTTTATGCCCCATCAAGGTATTTATTGTACCGGTACTTCTGTTGCAGTTTGTGTTTCTTTTACCGCGTCTTCTGCTGCTTGTTTAGTGGTTTCAACTGTCGGTATTTCGTCACTTGAGGTTTGTTTTTTTACACTAGGGATTTCTACTGAAGGTATTTCTGTAGAGATTTGTTGTGTAGGAATTTCTTTAACTTGCTCTAAAGTGGGTATCTCTACATCATCACCCTTAAAGGTGTCTTTGGCCATCACCGCTAGGGTAAAGCTGGTAACAAAAAATATCACTGATAAAAGTGCAGTGACTTTTAAAAATACCCCCCCTGAACCTTGGCTTCCCATAACAGTTTGCGAAGCACCGCTACCAAAAGATGCCCCCATATCAGCACCTTTACCTTGTTGAATTAGGATTAAACCAATAATGGCAAATGCGACTAATACATGAAATATTACTATTAACTGTTGAGTCATTCTTTGTGTCCTGCCTGTTGGCAAATTGCAATAAAGTCTTCTGATTTTAACGCAGCGCCTCCCACAAGGGCTCCGTCTATATCCGGTTGAGCAAATAATGTTTTTGCGTTGCTTGCATTAACACTACCGCCATAAATAATACGTATCCCTTTAGATAGCTCAGCATCATGCTGACTTAATACCAAACGAATAAACTGATGCACTTCTTGTGCTTGTTCAGGGCTTGCTGTTTTTCCTGTGCCAATAGCCCAAACCGGCTCATAGGCAATAACACTTTTCTGTAACGCTTCAACACCAACCACGTCAATAATAGCTTCAAGTTGTGTTGAGATAACATCCAGAGTTTCGTTGTTATCTCGCTGTTGCAGTGACTCACCTAAACATAAAATGGGGGTTAAGCCTGCCTTTTGAGCCACAATAAATTTTTGTGCAATTACGGCATTGGTTTCGCCTAATAAAGCACGGCGCTCGGAGTGCCCTAAAATAACACAATGGCATCCAACGTCGACCAACATAGCCGCTGATACTTCACCGGTATAAGCGCCAACTTCCCATTGGGCACAATCTTGCCCGCCTAACGCAATAACGCTACCTTCTAATGCATGCTTTACTTCGGACAAAAGCGTAAAGGGTGGGCAGATAACCACATCAGCGGTTACCTGGCTAATACCATTGGCAATATCACGAACAAGGCCAGTTGCTGTAGAGCTACTGCCGTTCATTTTCCAGTTTCCTGCAACGAGATATTGCCGCATAACAAAGTCCAAGGTAAAAAGGTGGCAAATTCTAACGAAATTACCATATTTACTCAACAAATAGCCTCAATATTACCAATAAAGGTGCTTTACAGTGCCTGCTTTACAACATTGGCGATGTTATTGGCTAAAGTGTCTACTTTTTTGCCGTCTTCACCTTCTACCATAACTCTTACCAATGGTTCGGTGCCGGATAAACGCAACAGCACACGACCTTTATTGCCAAGTGAGGCTTCAGCATCTTTTACTGCGTTAACAATATCAGGGTGGTTTAAGTCTATTTTAGTGTCCGCAGCTATTCTTACATTGATCATAACCTGAGGAAACATCACTAAGTCTTCTCTTAGCTCTTTTAATGTTTTCCCCGTGTTCACAACTGCAAATAATACTTTTAAGGCCGCAATAATAGCGTCACCGGTGGTGGTAACATCTGAGCAGATAATATGGCCGGAGTTTTCCCCACCCAATTTCCAGCCTTTCTCCTCCATAAGCGCTTTAACGTAACGGTCTCCAACATTGGCTCTAACAAAGTCAATATCTAGCCTGTTAAGTGCTTGTTCAAAGCCTAAGTTAGACATTAAGGTACCTACTACGCCATCGCAGCCTTTAGTGCTTTTTTGATCAGCGGCAATGATATAAAGCAGCTCATCACCGTCAACAAGCTCTCCTGCTTTATCAACAAATAAAACACGGTCACCATCACCATCAAAGGCGATACCTAGATCGGCGTTTTCAAGTAATACTCTTTTTTGTAATGCTTCTGGGGATGTGGTGCCAACGCCTTCGTTGATATTAAAGCCATCTGGCTCATCGCCAATGGCAATAACCTTAGCTCCAAGCTCACTAAACACTCTGGGTCCAACATGATAAGACGCACCGTGGGCACAATCGATAACTATTGTCATCCCAGCTAATGAAAAGCTCATGGGTAGCGTATGTTTACAGTAT
>CBDUPS010000244.1:0-3491 GCA_965369155.1 uncultured Spongiibacteraceae bacterium | reverse complement strand
TAAGCTTTACTGGCGTTAATGAAGCCTACGCAATAGAAGCATCCATTCCTGCCTTCCAGCCTGTAACTTACCGAAGTTTTTTGCGTAAGTTAAATATGGTTGAGGCAGAAAATGGAGTAATTGCCTCTCTTGAAACCCCTTACAAAAACTCTCTTAATTACCCTTTAAATAAAATACAAACACTAAAGCCAAAACAACCGTACAACATAATTTGGCTGGTATCTGAATCATTACGTGCAGATATGCTAACTCCAAGAATCATGCCTTACACATTTTCATTCTCTAAAAAAAACCAACGTTTTGATAAGCACTACAGCGGGGGAAATGGAACACGTATTGGTATGTTTAGTATGTTTAGTATGTTTTACAGCCTATTTGGCAACTACTGGCCTCAAGTATTAAAAGAACAAAAGAGTCCTGTTTTATTTGATGTACTACACGAGCAAAACTATCAAATGCGGCTATTTACCAGTGCCAAATTCACTTACCCTGAATTTACTAAAACCATATTTTCATCGATACCCAAAAAAAATCTTCACGAAAACTTTAACGGTTTGGGCTGGGAAGATGACAGAGAAAATGTAGATCTAATTATAGATTTTATCGACAATCGAGATAAGCAAGCCCCATTTATGACATTTATGTTTTTTGAAAGTCCTCACGCCAGATATTATTTTCCAAAAGAAAGCGTTATTGAAGAAAACTATCTACATAATTTTAATTACCTGACAACTGATATAAATCAACATATACAGCAAATTAAAAACCGTTATATCAATTCGGTTCATCACCTTGACTCTCAATTACAACGAATACTAGAACATGCTAAAAATTCTGGGTTACTTGAAAATACAATAATCATTATTACTGGGGACCATGGAGAAGAGTTTTTAGAAAAAGGTAAATGGGGGCATAATTCAACATTTTCTGAAGAACAAATTCGTGTTCCATTAGTACTTCACATTCCAGGTAAAGATGCTTCCATTTTTTCTCATAGAACAAATCATATAGATATTATTCCAACCATTCTTCCATTACTTGGCGTTACCAACCAAACAACAGATTATGCACTGGGGCAATCATTATTTAACACTAACGAAGCGCAATTTATGGTGCTATCAGACTGGGATTCCAACACAATTATTACCGATAGCTTTAAACAAACTTTACCTGCTAAAGCCCAAGGAATATTTAGAAACAACTCCATATTGAATAATAAAGATGAAGTAATAGAAAATTACGAAAAAGGCGAAGAATACCAGGCCGCTTTAAGCGGAGCATTTAAAATGATGCGCACTTTCTTACATTGAATAATTAAACTATTAGATACAACCATATACCTTAATGGGTGGCTTCGTTATAGATGTTATTAGTAGAATTCAAACATAAATATGACGCAAAAAAATATAGAATAGAAGCTATTATTTATGATTTTTACCATAGACCTGACATTATAAATCTCTAAACAGCTAAACCTCTAAATAAGAGAAATGTCGAGGCCGTAACCCCATAACCCTTAGTAATGCAAAGTAAACTCCAGCCCCAATCAAACAAACCCCTAGTAAAGAGGCAACTTTTACCGCCCAAGTACCCTGTCCTGCATTTAGCCAAATAGATAGTAAATAAATAATCTCACCCATCACCATAGCCGCAAAAGCTACTTTAAACAGAAGTTTTTTAAACTCGGCTGAAAAAAAACACAGTTGTCTTTGTTTTAATCCTCTGTAAAGCAAGCCTGCGTTTAACGCTGCAGAAGCTGAGGTAGCTAAAGCTAAACCTACATGCCCCACATTAAACCAATAATAAAGCGGCACTAAAAAGGCAATATTTAATACCATGTTACTTAACATGGCGATAATGCCTATTTTTACGGGGGTTTTGGTATCTTGTCGTGAGTAGTAGCCGGTGGCTAAAATCTTAATTAACATAAAGGGCAGCAAGCCTAGCGCATAGGCCTGTAAGCTTAATGATGACATTTTGATATCGGCTGCTGTGGTTTTTCCGTACTCAAATAAAGTGGCTAAAATAGGCTCAGCTAAAATAATTAATGCCACCATTGCCGGCACACCAACCAAAAACACAAAACGCAAACCCCACTCTAAGGTTTGGCTAAATGAATCATGCGCCGCTGCGGTATGTTTACGCGATAAGCTCGGTAAAATAACCGTGGCGATAGCAATACCAAAAACCCCCAAGGGCAGTTCCACTAATCGATCAGAGTAGTACAACCACGCCACGCTACCTGTGGGTAAAAAAGATGCCAGCACGGTATCTAGTAATAAATTAATTTGGCTTACCGACACCCCAAACAATGCCGGCACCATTAATAATAAAACCCGCCGCATACCATCGTGCTTTGTATCCAGTGTGGGTTTAGGTAATAGTTTAAGGCGATATAAGCTCGGCATTTGAAAAGCCAACTGTACCGCACCGGCCACCAATACCGCCCAAGCTAACGCCATTACAGGGGTTTCCATATAACCTGAAACCCACACAGCCCCTACAATTAAAGAAATATTTAACCAAATAGGCGTAAATGCCGGTATAGCAAATCGACCATAGCTATTTAAAATAGCCCCTGCAAAACCGGTCATCGAAATTAAAAATAAGTAAGGAAAGGTAATACGAACAAGCTCGGTAGTTAGCTGGTATTTTTCTGGGTCGTTCAAAAAGCCTGGGGCAAAAACAGCAGTTACCACAGGAGCCGCCACCACCGCCAAAACACTAACCATAATAAGGCTAGAGCCCAACACGCCGCCTACCGCATTAATAAACGCCTGTACTTCACTGTGAGTTCTTTGCTCTCGATACTCGGATAAAACCGGCACAAAGGCCTGAGAAAACGCGCCCTCGGCAAACAGTCGTCTTAAAAACTGGGGGATTTTAAAGGCAATAAAAAAGGCATCGGCACTGGCCGAGGCACCTAAAAACCATGCAATACAAACATCTCGCACTAAACCTAATACCCGCGACAAAAGCGTCATTACCCCCACTATGGAGCTTGAGCGTAATAATGAAGGCGCTTTTTTTATTGTGCTAGGGCTGAGTTCTTGGGTCACAAAGACAACCTATACGTCGCGGAAACGATGGGCGGTGTACCAGGTGACATCACGGGCACATTTATCCACCTGATCAACCACATCTAAAATTAAGGCAAATAAAGCCATACGCACGAGCAGGCCATTATCTGTTTGTCTAAAAATAGCTAAGTTAGGATTATTATTTAAATCATTATCCAGTTCATTGGCCTCAGAACGAGAATCCCGTGGCAATGGATGCATAATAACGGTGTTCGGTTCGCAATGTTCGGTATAAATCGTTTGATTAAGGCGAAAGCGGCCGCGGTAACTGTTGGCTTCCTCTTGAGACTGAAAACGCTCTTCTTGAATTCGTGTTGAGTAAACAATATCAACCCCTTTAATACTACTTTCTAATACATCGGTCTCTACTACCGTCACACCAGAGCGTCTCATTTGCTCTACTATTTCTTC
>CBDUPS010000243.1:0-3495 GCA_965369155.1 uncultured Spongiibacteraceae bacterium | reverse complement strand
TGCTACGCCACTGCTCAGTAGAGTTAGCATCTTCAAATAATCGCGTTAAAGGGGCTGCCGTTAAACGAGATCCATGATAAACAATACTTTTACTTGCCCCTCGATCTAATCCTTCAAAAGAAGAAAGTTTTAACTGGCAAGGAGCATCGTAGCACCCATGACATGAAATACAGCGCCCTTCAAAAATAGGCTTTATATCATCTGCAAAATTAATCGTATCTGTTGTCCTAGAAACCACACGCTGATGTACTTGTGGCTTACCAAAACGCTCATCTAAAGAGGATTTTATTAATACGCCGCAACCTGTTAGCAAGGCAAATAAAATAAAAACGCTAACCAGCGGTGACTTTTTTATCATGGGAAAACCTTAAAAAATAAGACGCTTTAATACGGTAACAGACACTTTAAAAATCACTTAAGAATTGCTTATCACTAAAAAATCGTAGTGCTAAACAATCGCTATCTTTATTAACCACTCGGGTTTTATCCACCCGCACACTACTACCAGCGTAAACACCTGCGGCTGAGAATGTACACACTTGCGTGTAGTGCCCATCAATATTGGGTAAAGGGTAAAACTGCTGGTAAATTTTATCTTGATTAGCAAACTCGCCTTCTGTTGCTTCAAGTAAATTATTATTTTTATCAAATAACGCTATATTTGCACCGCAACGACCAACAATAGGTTTGGTAACATAACCGGTTGCTTTTAATTCATT
Source organism: uncultured Spongiibacteraceae bacterium (assembly GCA_965369155.1). Taxonomy (GTDB): domain Bacteria; phylum Pseudomonadota; class Gammaproteobacteria; order Pseudomonadales; family CBDUPS01; genus CBDUPS01. The sequence goes on along the minus strand of CBDUPS010000243.1, from coordinate 2,776 downwards.
GGTTAATTCAAAACTCGCATTTAATAATAACGGATGATTCGGAAACAGCGTCCAAAGCACTGGCAATATGGCTTTGTTACTGGGAATAAGCGACCACATAGGTTCAAATACCATAATGTGCTGATTAAATAAAACATCAGATAAACGCAATGTTTTATTTGTCTGCCATTGGGGTTGATAAACGGTTTGGCTTAGTTCATCTGCCTCACATTCTTCTCTAATTTGGTCTAAGGCAGTTTCCCACGACCACGTTTTCCACACCCACTTTACCCTTTGCCCATCAGCATCAATAATATTGCCGGCATTGTCCCAGCTAAGCCCCTGCATACCCACAATCACTTTAGCCTGTAAGCCGGCAGCTTCTATTGCCTCTTGCATAAATAATGCGTGGTACTTTTCTTCTATGTCGTCGTCACGCAATATGTGAACAAGCTCTTTAGCATGGCTTTTTTTCCATGCCCTCGCTAGGTTATCAAATAACGCATCACCGGCATCAACGCCTTCGGTAATATGATAATGCTCCGCCCATTTACCTTGAACTTTACCCGCCTCCATATAACACGAAGCGGAATCACAGTTATATTCGTACACCTTTAAACCATGCTCGGTTAACGCAAAATCAAATCGACTGGTAATCAATTGATTTAAACGGTTATCCCACGATTGCCTTATTTTGGGCAATATAGCCTGAGGAAAATTAAACTTTTTAAGTAATTCTGGATGCTCAAGCACATAGTCTGTTGCGTGCATAAATAACTCGTGCAGCTCGTTAGAAGCGTGCTCTAATTTTTCTTGTGCGGTATTAGACAAGGCAAAATAACGTGTATGATCGGCAACTGTTTGAGTTAATTGATGCCCACCCATTGCTTCAACAAAAGCCGCTTCATCATTATTAGCGATGTTCAGCCATGCTTTTTTGCCATTATATTCACGATTAGCATGGGCTGTTTTTACCCGTAATAATTCTTTATCAATGGTAGGACTGGGTTCGCTATGTTCGTTACTTTCCCTTTGAATCATCCAACCTAATATTTGAGCATCACCATAAGAGCAGGTAATCCAATAACTGCCATCACTGGCAACTTTTGCCTTTAACTCACGGGCATAGTTACAGCCCTCATCCCATTTTTTATCCCCAACATTTTGCTCAGCAATACGCACATAGTTATCAGTAACATCCGTAATCACTGCCACATGGCCGGTATGCTCAAACTCACCACCATCTTGCCATATTAATAAACCACCAATAACGGGGTGTGTTTTATTGCCGTTAACAAAAGCATTAAATGGCAGTAATTCATTATTGGCAATATTGCGTACAGTACGTAATTCAAAGATGTCGTAGGCCATAGCAACATCATCAAAAATATAACCCATATTGATATATAAATAGCGCCGTGCAAATTCAACACACTGCCATTTATGTCCCATATAAACACCGTCATAATAACTGCGATATGAACTACGTTTGGGATACTCTATATCTGAAGCGGTTTTATAATCCGATGAATACGCTGCCACATTGCCTATGGAATAACCGAGCAACTTACCAAACGCTTCCGTTTTTTTATGACTATTATTGTGAGCCAATCTCTATACCTAAAAGTGAGTTTAAGTTCTATAAAATCTACCAAGACACCAAAAAGTAGATGCTGTATTTTTTATCGCCTACCGGTTAAATTTAAAATTTTAGAACGGTTATAGCCTTTTATAACAGTACCATCAATCACTATCACCGGAACGCCATTGCCCCCTAATGCTTTATGCTGCCTGCTACCTTCGGTAGATTTTTCAATATCATATTCATAGTATGGGATATTATTTTCCTCGAATAATTCTCTGGTTTTTTTACAGTAGCCACACCAGTCGGTTGCATACAATATAACCTCACCACTATAGGCCTCTGAAACATGAGGTGCTGGATTTACATAATTATTGATGACCCCCCATTTTTGGTAGATAACAATAACCACGAGAATTAAAATTATTTTTTTCATTCATTAAATCCTTTCAATGTTATATCTTCTTTAAATATAGACGCTATCAAGCAATACCGTCTAACTAAACACTCATTCCTGCTACATAACCCGATGACCACGCCCATTGAAAGTTAAAACCACCTAAATGACCACTAACATCAAGTACCTCTCCAATAAAATACAAACCAGGCTGTTGCTTTACTTCCATAGTTTTTGAGCTAACCACATCGGTGTCCACACCCCCTAAGGTTACCTCAGCCGTTCGATAGCCTTCAGTTGCCGAAGGTTTTAGCCGCCAGTTATTAAGCTGCTGACCAATATCGGTTAAATGTTGATCGCTAAACTCGGCTAATGGAGTTTGCTCAAACCTTGCCCACCACAGACTTTGTAGCTCACGTACCAATGATTTAGACAGGTGTTTGCTAAGCACGGTTTTAAGTAAACTTTTGCCCTGTTGTTGCTTGGCGTTAACTAACCAGCCAGCCGCATCGATATGGGGCAATAAGTTAATAATAATCTCATCACCGGGGTACCAGTAATTAGAAATTTGTAACACTGATGGCCCACTAATACCTCGGTGGGTAAACAGCAGGTTTTCAGTAAAGCTTTGCCCGCGGCAGCTAATAACCACCTCTAAGGCTAAACCTGATAAACGCTCACAAATAGGTTTTAGTGTATCGCTAAACATAAAAGGTACTAAACCTGCCCTACGTTCAATTAATGGCAAATTAAATTGCTCCGCTAATTTATAACCAAAATCACTGCCCCCTAATGTGGGGATGGATAAGGCACCGGTG
>CBDUPS010000242.1:0-3509 GCA_965369155.1 uncultured Spongiibacteraceae bacterium | reverse complement strand
TTGTAAATCAAGAATAACTACAACACTACCATCACCTAATACTGTAGCGCCTGACAAGCCTTGTACCATACCAAACTGCGGCCCTAATGTTTTAACTACCGTCTCACGACTACCCAATAACGTATCTACCTGAATAGCAACCGCATGCTCACCACCTCGAACTAAAATTACGGGTAACGGCTGTGAATGCCCTTCAAGATTGGGCTTGTCTTTAGCGTTAAGCAATGAACCCATATAACGCAGTTTATAGTTAACACCCGCATAGTTATATAAAGGTGCATTGGGTTGATAAAATGCTTCTAACTCAAAAGGACTAACTCGAACAATACCCTCAATAGCATTTAACGGAATAGCATATAAAGAATCTGAAACCCCCACCATAAGCGAGCGGTTAACTGAACGAGTAAACGGTAGCCTAATGCTAAACTGTGTGCCTTTACCTAACTCAGAACGAATCTCAACCACACCACCTAACTGCTTAATCTCGCTTGCCACAACGTCCATACCAACGCCACGACCCGATATCTGTGTAACCTTCTCCGCCATACTAAAACCAGCAGACATAATAAACTGCATGATTTCTTGTTCAGACAAATTGGCATTAGCGTCCATTAATCCACGATCAATAGCTTTCTTGCGAATTTGTTTGGTGTCGATACCTTTACCATCATCTGACAACTCAATAACAACCTCTCCACCTTCACGGGCAAGAGACAGCATAATGGTGCCATTTTCAGGTTTGTTGGCTTTTTTACGTACTTCGGCCGATTCAATACCATGATCGATTGCATTACGAAGCATATGCTCTAGTGGTGCAATCATTCGTTCCATTACGGTACGATCCATCTCACCTTCAGCATTCTTCACATTGAAATCGATACTTTTATTAAGCTCACCACCTACTTGGCGCACAATACGTCTTAATCTTGGAACGGTACGCGAAAATGGTACCATCTGTGAACGCATAAGACTTTCTTGCATCTCTGTCTGTACACGAGACTGCTGTAAAAGAATCGTTTCAATATCACGGAAACTATTATCAAACGTATTCGATAAATCTCGTAAATCCGAAGAGGACTCTACCAATGAGCGAGATAACTGCTGCATAGTTGAGTAACTATCCATCTCTAGTGGATCAAACCCTTCAATACCTTCTAGGTCTAACTGCTCGATACGGAATGAAATTTGAGCCTGTGTTTCAATATCTAAACGACGAAGCTGTTCATTTAACCGATCAATTGTTGCGTTAATTTCATCCAAGGAATGACGTAAATCATTAACCTGTTCTTCTACTCGACCACGACTAATACTGGTTTCACCTGCTAAGTTAACTAAGTCATCGAGTAACTGTGCCGATATACGAATCGCTTCCTGTGAGCTTTGTTCAGCTGCTATAGCTAAAGCTGATGTGCTAGCCGCAGGGGGTAATTTACCAGAATATGCTTTAGGCCTTGGTGTCGCTGGGGCTGATTTTGTAGGTGCTTTAGCCTTCGCTTTATCAATGGCAACAACGTTGTCTTTACCTTCGGTTGCTGCTTTAGGCTTACTAGCCACAACCTTCTCAGATCCCTTAGAGGCTTTTTCAGGGTGAAGAACTCGCTCCATCTCACCATGAATTTTATCTTGATACTCTTGGATTTTTGCAAAGAAAGCATCACCTAATTCAGCTGACTGGTGCTCTTTAGAGATAATAAATGTTTCATAGTCATGGCTTAAATCGCCAAGAACTTTAATTCCCGCTAAACGAGCACCACCCTTTAAAGTATGGAGCAATCGCTTTAGCTCTTGTAAATACGTTGAATTCCCCTGGTCTTCTAACCAGTCATAAGCAGCCTTCTCTAAGCCTTCAAGAAGTTCAGCTGCCTCTTCTAAGAATATCTCTAAGATTTCTTCATCAATTTCATCGGCTTCTTCAACTTCCTCATCCGCACTAACCATCTCTGAAAGAACTGAGGTTTTAACAGGTTTGTCGACTTCATTAGGCTCGCCTGAGTCAACTTTCTGTAACCCAAGCGATTCAATAGACGCATCAAGATCACCACTTTGCACCGCATCTATTAATGCTTGTAATTGATCAAGGTAAGTATTGATACGCTTAAAGAAACCATCGTCAAAGCCGCCTCGATGTTCACTAGATATAATATATGTTTCAAAGTCATGGCTTAAATCCCCCAAACCCACTAAACCAGCAAGACGAGCACTACCTTTTAACGTGTGTAGTAGTCGTTTCATATCCTCTACATAAATTCGGCTTTCTTTATCTTCTTCCCATCCTTGTACCGCTTCCTCAATACCTTCTATTAAATCTCCCGCCTCCTCGTTAAATATTTCGAGAATTTCGGCATCAACTTCTTCATCTGAAGGCTCGTCTGTAACACTCACGTTTGCTACTACTGGTTTTACGTTTGAATACACCTCAACTTCCGGCTCAGCCTCAATTTCCGGCTGCTGCTCTTCTGGTTTATCTATATCATCCGCCATAGCACCCACCGCTGTTGTTAGAATATTTTCCAGCTCTTTATCTGCTTCAATATCTAAACCTGCTGCCACAAAATCCATCATATTTAATAAGGCTTCATGGCCCCTTTCAGCCAAATCAAAAAAGGCTGCATCAATACGTTCTGCTGGAATATTTTCAGCAAAGTGTCCCAACGTCTCACATAATGATGCCATGCTCTCTAAAGATGCTTTGCCAGCATTTTTTGCTAATTCACTCAAGTTAGTAGTAATAACCGAACGGTATTCCGTAGCAGATGGCTCTCTTTGCCAAGAGTGTAGGGCATCGGAGGCATCCATTAGGTGATCCATGCCCTCCACTAATAATTCTGTCACCAAGTCTGAAGGCATATTATTTTCTAGCCCTTCACCTGTGACACCTTCCATGCGGCCTCGATGATAAGCTTGTAATCGTTCGATAAGATCATCAGAACCCGCTATTGCTTTTAATGGTGTTGTCGATACTTGATCAAGGCCTACTCTAATTAAGGTAACCGACTCATTAAGTAAGGACATACCCTCCGCATCAATTGGCAGTTGGCAGCCTCTCAACTCTTTTGCTATTTTTTCAACAACACTAACAATAGCGGCTACTGGCATTACATCTGCCATATGAGCACTACCTTTAAATGTATGTAAGGCTCTCTGTAATTCTTCTGATACAAGCACCGTCCCAGAAGAGTCCTTATGTTCATCAACAAATTTTGCCAAAATCGCAAAATGTACTTCGGCTTCTGACATAAATATATCGAGGAGCTCTACATCTAATGCTTCCACCTCTACTACTGGGGTAGGGGTAACAGTAGTTTCAGGTTCTAGCGTATCGACTACTTTCACATCAGTAGTTACAGTTGGTTCTACTTTACTCTGTACACCGGATACAAGATCCTGTGCCTGTTGTATAAGTTCGTTTATTTTGCCCAGATCAGGCCTTTTTTGCTCTTTAAAGGCTGCTATAACCGAGGGGAAAAAGTCGGTGGTACTTTTCACTATTGAGAAAAGTGTGGAGGTAG
>CBDUPS010000241.1:0-3527 GCA_965369155.1 uncultured Spongiibacteraceae bacterium | reverse complement strand
AGTATGATTTACTTTCCTCAGTCGATACCCTTCATCAACCTAGAAAAAAACTGTGACCGCAAAACTATGATTTTAAAAACTACTACTTTAAAGATAGTGCCTCTTAAAAAACGCCTTCGTTTATGCCTTGCTGCCCTCCCCCTTATAGTGATGCTAGTCAGTGTACCCAGCCATGCGCTACCAGAGGATTCTGACCAACCTATTCATATCGAATCAGACAAAGCAGAGCGTTATGGCACCGAGGGTAAAACAGTGTATATCGGCTCAGTTATATTAACCCAAGGCTCATTAAAGCTTGTGGCCGACAAATTAACGATTCTCACCAATGACAATAACGAAGTATCCGAGCTTATTGCTGTCGGTGAGCCAGCACACTTACAGCAACGCCCTGAGGTTGATAGCCCTATTACCCACGCCAGAGGCAGCACACTAAAATATTTTATTGATAAAGAAGTAATTGAACTTATTAGCAAGGCGTCATTACAACAAGATGACTCCACCGTAGAAAGCGATCATATTGAGTACTACATGGCTGATCGCACGGTAAAAGCTGGTGGCACTAAAGATGGTAAACCCGCCCGTGTTCAAGTGGTACTACCCCCTAAGAGTAAAAACTAAATGGCTATATTAGAAGCAAGAAATTTAGCCAAGAGCTATAAAGGTCGAGCGGTTATTAAAGATGTGTCATTACAAATAGAATCAGGCCAAATTATTGGTTTGCTAGGGCCTAATGGTGCCGGAAAAACCACCTGCTTTTATATGATTGCAGGATTAGTCCGCAGTGATAATGGCCGTATTTTTATTGATAATGAAGAAATAACCCATTTGCCCATCGATAAACGGGCCAATAAAGGCTTAGGCTATTTACCTCAGGAAGCCTCAATTTTTCGAAAGTTATCGGTTAAAGATAATATTATGGCAATCTTACAAACGCGCCATGACATGGATAGAACCGAGCGTCGTGAGCGGTTAAATTACCTACTAACTGAATTTCATATCTCACATTTAGCTGATAACTTAGGTATGTCACTTTCCGGCGGTGAACGTCGACGAGTAGAAATCGCCCGTGCATTAGCCACCAACCCTCACTTTATCTTGCTTGATGAGCCCTTCGCCGGAGTTGATCCTATTTCGGTAAATGATATTAAAGGTATCATTAAACACCTTAAATCAATGGGTATTGGTATCCTTATCACCGATCATAATGTTCGGGAGACTCTCGATATTTGTGAAAGAGCTTATATTGTGAGTGAAGGCCATATTTTAGCGGAAGGTACCGCCCAAGATATTATGAACAATCAGCAGGTTAAGGAAGTTTATCTTGGTGATACCTTTAGTTTGTAATTGATAACAGTTTACTTTAGTCGGTTTATGCTGAAATATAGACTTAAAACAACTATCCTAAAGATTCATTCTTTTCGGTTAAGGTAAAAAGGCCAATGAAACAAAGCCTACAGCTCAAGCTTGGGCAGCAGCTTACCATGACCCCTCAGTTGCAGCAGGCGATTCGCTTATTGCAACTTTCTACCCTCGATTTACAGCTCGAAATACAACAAACCATTGAGTCTAATCCTATGCTGGAATTAGATGAAGCCGAATTCTCTGATACAGAAGCCCCTGTAGAAGAAACTACTGCTACCGAAATTGATGAAGATTGGGTTGGTGACTTAGATAGTGATATTGCCGTAGACACTGGCTGGGATGATGTTTTTGAAACAGGTAATACCCCAGGCCCTGCCCCAGAGAGTGACACACCCTTAGAGGCTAGAACCGGCTCCATAGAGTCGCTTGCCGATCATCTGCGTTGGCAACTTAATCTCACCTCTTTAAGTGAAAGAGACCTTTATATTGCTGAGGCACTAATTGATTCTATTTCACCTAAAGGTTGGCTGGAGACTTCTATTGACGAATTAGCCGAAAGTTTTCCTCCAGAGTGGGAAATAGAAACCGATGAAATACAGGCTGTTCTCTCACTTATTCAGCACTTTGACCCAACAGGTGTTGGAGCTAGAGACTTAGCCGAGTGTTTATTGATTCAGCTAAAAGACTTACCTGAACAAACCCCCTATCGCAGCGAGTCTATTGTATTAGTCCGTGAGCATATGGATTTACTCGGAAAAAAAGACTACCAAAAAATACAAAAACTCACACAACTACAAGAGTCTGATATATCGTCTATTTTACAGCTGATCCAAACACTTGACCCTTACCCTGGGGAAAATATTAATAGTGCCCCTGCTGAATATATTACCCCTGATGTTTATGTGAGCAAAAAGAACAACCAATGGTTTATAGAGCTTAATAATAGCAATGTCCCTAAACTGCGAATTAACCCCGTATATGCGGCAATTGCCGATGACAATAGCCAAAACTCATCAGATCACCAATACCTTCGAAATAATTTACAAGAAGCACGCTGGTTTTTAAAAAGCCTACAAAGCCGCAATGAAACTCTGCTTAAAGTAACAGCCGCGATTGTCGAGCGACAGCGCTTATTTTTAGAGTATGGCGAAGAAGCCATGAAGCCCATGGTATTGCAAGATATCGCTGAAGCCGTTGAGATGCATGAATCTACTATCTCTCGAGTCACTAACCGTAAATACATGCACACACCTAGGGGTATTGTTGAATTAAAATATTTTTTCTCAAGTCATGTTAGTACAACTGAGGGTGGCGAATGCTCTTCTACAGCGATTAGGGCATTAATTAAAAAAATTGTTGCCGAAGAAAACCCCAAAAAACCATTAAGCGATAATAAAATTGCGCAATTGCTAGAAAGCAAGGGAATTCAAGTCGCCAGAAGAACCGTCGCTAAGTACCGAGAAAGCCTTGGTATCAGTTCTTCTAGCGAAAGAAAGCGATTAGTCTAAACTTATTAAGCAATAGGTGTTGCTTAGTGCCTCAGCACCTGATGAAATAGCACTTAGGCACTTTTAAAAAATAAGGAACATACTATGCAAATAAACATTGATGGACACCATATTGAAATTACTAGCGCTCTTAAGGATTACATCACTGCAAAAATGACAAAACTTGAACGTCATTTCGATCGTATCACTAGCACCCATGTTGTCTTAAATGTCGAAAAACTTCGTCAAATAGCCGAAGCGAAAGTTCAAGTATCTGGTAATGAGTTATTCGCCACTGCCGAAAATGAAGATATGTATGCAGCTATCGACTCTTTAGTTGATAAACTTGATCGTCAGCTCATTAAACACAAAGAAAAATCAAATTCATTTAAATAAGTAGGCTTAGGTTCTCTGGCATGCAAATTCGTCACATACTGTCTGCTGAGCGTACTTTTAATAAAGTCGCCGGCAGCAGCAAAAAAAAAGTAATTGAGAATATATCCTCGACTATTGCTCAACAAATGACATCACTAGACGAGGATATTATTTTTAACGGTTTGTTTGCCAGAGAACGATTAGGTAGCACCGGTTTAGGTGACGGCATTGCCATTCCACATTGCCGTACACCCAACTGCTCTTTTATAACAGGCTCATTATTTAAATTAGAAACCCCTGTTG
>CBDUPS010000240.1:0-3528 GCA_965369155.1 uncultured Spongiibacteraceae bacterium | reverse complement strand
TTATCACCAACTAGTGGCTTGGGCATAAATGTGGCTGTTTTGCCATAAGCGTGAGCAACATTATGTACACAATACTTTAGTATCTGAACTTCATCGGCTTTTTTCGTTAAGGTATTTGCCCCTACGCCAATTTCACATTGACCGGCTGTTGCCACTTCATGGTGGTGTACTTCAATTACTAAGCCCATGTCTGCCATGGCATTACACATCGCGCCACGTAAGTCATGTAGAGAATCTACAGGAGGCACAGGAAAGTAACCGCCTTTTACTGAAGGGCGATGACCCATGTTGCCTTCGGGGAAGGTTTTATCCGACGACCAAGCAGCTTCTTCAGAGGAAATTTGATAGCCAGCACCGCCAATACTAGAATGCCATTTTACATCGTCAAAGATAAAGAATTCGGGCTCTGGACCAAATAGGGCGCTGTCACCAATGCCGGTTGATGCTAGGTATTTTTCAGCACGGTCAGCAACAGAGCGAGGGTCACGGTCGTAGCCTTGTCCTGTGCTAGGCTCAACAACATCACAGCGTACAATAACTGTGGCTTCATCAGTAAAAGGGTCTAATACTGAGGCAGTATCGTCTGGCATTAAAACCATGTCTGACTCATTGATACCTTTCCAGCCTGCAATGGAGGAACCATCAAACATTTGCCCACCTTCAAAGAAGTCTTCATCAACTTCAGAGGCGGGGATCGTTACATGATGCTCTTTGCCACGTGTGTCGGTAAAGCGTAAATCAGCCCACCGTACTTCGTTATTCTTTATAATTTCTAAGGTTTTAGACATTGACGCTCTCCATCATGATTGGCAGTAAAATATGTTGGTTATTTTAGGGGGTGAATTATATAGCTTCTTTTGTTTTTATGTTGGAACAACTCTTGTTTTGATAAACTTACTTAATAAGTCATCATACTGAGTAACCAACGTTACACTTAGCTAAAAGCAATTACTATGCCACTTTAAAAAGTAGAGTTTTTACATGATACAAAGCATCTCTGGGTCGGCGTGATGCGTTAACGAAAGATTGCACGCACGATTTTGGTGCATAAAAAGCATTTAAGCTCCGTAATGGTGCATTTTTGGTGTTTTTAGGGGTGGCTTTTCTCGAGCATTTTCTTGTTTTAATAAAAATATAGGTTACTAATGAAGTTTATTGTTAAGTTTTTCCCTGAAATCACCATTAAAAGCAAACCGGTAAGACGGCATTTTAGTCGTCAGTTACGGGATAACTTGAGAAGTGTGCTTAAACCTATAGATGCCGCCATAGAGGTAGATCAGCAGTGGGATAAAATTATCGTTATTACCCAGGCCACAGGCCGAGCGGCGGATGAAGTGGTTGAAAAGATGCGCTGTACCCCTGGCATTGCTTATTTTTTGCAGGTGGAGTCTTTTGCCCTTGGTGATATAGATGATATTTATCAAAAAACCCAAGCGATATGGGGAGAGCGCCTAAAGGGGAAGACTTTTGTTGTGCGCTGTAAACGGGCAGGACTGCATGACTTTACTTCGACAGATGTAGAGCGTTATGTCGGTGGTGGGTTATATCAGCATAACGAGTCGGCTGGGGTAAAGCTTAAGGGAGCGGACATTACTGTTAATCTTGAGATACGTGATGATACGTTATTTGTTGTTAAACAGACTTATCCAGGTTTAGGGGGCTTTCCTTTAGGTAGTGTTGATACGGTAATCTCATTGATCTCCGGTGGATTTGATTCCACGGTTTCCTCCTACTTAACCATGCAACGAGGCTTACGAACTCACTTTTGTTTTTTTAATTTGGGCGGTCGTGCCCACGAAATTGCGGTAAAGGAAGTAGCTTATTATTTATGGCAAAAGTACGGTAGCTCACATCGAGTAAAATTTATCACGATTCCTTTTGAGGGAGTGGTAGCTGAATTATTAGAGAATATTTATGACCCTTACATGGGGGTAATTTTGAAACGGATGATGCTAAGGGCAGCGGAGCAGGTTGCCTTAGAGATGAATGTGGAGGCATTAGTTACCGGGGAAAGTGTTGCTCAGGTATCCAGCCAAACATTACGTAATTTATCAGTTATTGATAAAGTGATTGATACCTTAGTATTACGCCCCTTAGTGACCATGAATAAAGACGATATTATTCGCCTGTCAGGACAAATAGGAACAGAAGATTTTGCTAAGCATATTCCAGAGTATTGTGGTGTTATTTCGGTAAAGCCAACCACGAGAGCAAAGGAAGATCGAGTCGAGGCAGAGGAAAAACAGTTTGATTTTTCGATATTGCAAGAGGCTGTTGCAAATAGAAAAGAAGAAAATATAAATGAGCTACAAGGTGCTATTTCATCAATTAATGAGGTTGATGTAGTTACTGAGGTGCCGACCCGAGGCGTTATCTTAGATATTCGTCATCCGAATGAAAGGGAATTAAAACCAATAACGACAGAGCATCAATTACTAGATATTCCTTTTTATCAGCTACCGGCAAAGTTTCCTTTATTAGATAAACTAAATCAGTATTACCTTTTTTGTGATAAAGGTGTGATGAGTCGATTACATGCCTCACATCTTTTAGACGAAGGTTATAAAAATGTCTCTGTGTGGCGACCAGAATGAAAATTGATTTTTTGATTTTAGGGGCACAAAAATCAGGCACGAGTGCTTTAGTTCACTTTTTAAAGCAACACCCACAAATTGATTATTGTAAAAAAAAGGAAGGGCATTTTTTTGATAAAGAAGAAAACTTTACCGCAAGTCCAGTTGATTACAGCCCATACCATCAATTATTTTCTTTTGATAAATTAATATCAGGGGAGTCATCTCCTTCTTACTTATATTGGAAGCCCGCACCCCAAAGAGCTTTTGAATATAACCCTAATTTAAAACTTATTGTATCTTTACGTAATCCCATCGAGCGGGCTTTTTCCCATTGGAATATGATGTCGCGCCGTGGCTGGGATAAAAAAAGTTTTTCTGAGGCTATTCGAGAGGAATCTCAACGGGTGGCAAAAGATCTGCCATTGCAAAATAAACCATTATCTTATGTTGATAGAGGATTTTATTCGGTTCAGTTAACCCGTTGGTTTGAGTATTTTTCGCCGGAGCAATTTTTAATTATAAAAAATACGCAGATTAAAAAAAGCCACCAAGAAACATTAGATACTATATTTAGCTTTTTAGGTGTGGAGAAAATAGCTCTGCCGGAAGAAGATATCCATGCTCGTATTTATGATACGGTTATGTCTTCTGAGGATAAGCATTGGTTGTTGTCGGTTTATCAGCAAGAAATAAAAGATTTAGAGCGCTTACTTGGTTGGGATTGTAGTGAGTGGCTAGAGTAGCCTTAAATACGATAGTTTTTTAAATAATAATAATAATAAAAATAAAAAGGAGTATTACATGGCAAGGAGATATTGCCTTATTTTGTTGGTGTTGTTTTTTTTCTGTCAGGGCGCTGCGGCAGATATTCAGGGGATAGATGATCAAATTAATCAATGGATGACACCCATTGCCAACACAGTAGCCGGCTTTATATTCTCAGAAATTACCA
>CBDUPS010000239.1:0-3538 GCA_965369155.1 uncultured Spongiibacteraceae bacterium | reverse complement strand
TACGCCTGTGGTTTTTTCTGTAGTTATTTCGGTACGGTTAATACCGGGAACATAATTATGAGCTAAAGATAAATTCTGTAAATTCTCCCACGCCTTGCTTTTTTCAATATCAATAATTGTTGAATAGCTTATTTCTGAACTCATTTTTTTCTCCCAATTAAATTAGTAACGTTAATGCATTATGCTTATTTTTTACAAGGCATCATCGTCGTGAAACTGCTCTGCGTTTTTTTTAATCCACTCTTGTGCCGCTTCCTCGGCAGATAAAAATCGACCTTGTTCTTGCTGTCTTTTTCGGTAACGTTCAATACGACAAATTTGCTCCACCATTTTTAAACGAAAACTTTCATCATCATTAATAAAACGAATACCAACCTCATAGCCTTCTTCTGACGAATTGCACCATACAACAATACCCTCACCATTATAAGGCGGCACTAAAGTAGGAATACAAATACGAACAAATGACTCCAATGGGATACGATTAGGCACAAAACAACGTAATCCGCCTTCACTAATATTGCTGACATCAACTAATGATTCTTCTGTTTTACTCGCCTGTGTGACCACAATAGGGATATCAACAGGGTGGCGAATGAAGTCTCGAGCCATTACTTAACTACCCATATCATCATAATCACTATTTATTTGTAAATTAATCGGTTCATATCCTGGAAGTGTTAGCGCTTCGCGACTTAACGTTACGTCATCTCCCGTTAATACATTATGGTCAAACTTATAAATAGGTAATGCCTCACCTTTTAATGCTGAGTTTTCGTACTGTGCTGCTTGTTCTATGGTTTTTTCTTGCTTAGTTTTCCACTGTGTAATCGCTTGTGCTCCATAACGCTTAAGAAGCATAGCCTCTGTTTGTTGCGGTGATAAAACCGTTGCTGTCGCATTATTACCACCAAAACCTTTAGCATTAATAATGGCTGCTCCCATAGCGTTTGCTGCTATTTCTGTGTGCTCTTTATTAAGCGATAAGTTACTGGCATACACATCACTGGCGATTGCATCAATTGTGCTTATCCCAGGCAATAAACCATGTTGCCATACCCCTAAACTACTTACTAACTGATCTCCTGCCGCAGCACCAATGGAGTGACCCAAATAATTTTTTATTGCCGCAACCGGCCATTGTTTTATGCCAAATGTTTTTGCCACCTCATTTAAAAGGTGAGACTCCGTTACTCTGTTTTGTGGTGTACCGGTGCCGTGAGCTTGGACAAAGGTGGCATTTTTTATTTTGTCATTACCTAGTAAGGATTCCGCACAGGCTAACGCTTTTGCCACGGTAATGTAGTTACCAATTCCGGGAGCCGAAATCGATTTTTTATGCCCATCGGCATTAACAAACACATCGGCTACCGAACCAAAAACCTGCGCTCCCATTTCTATAGCTAAAGCATCATCCATTAAAATAATAAACTGTGCCGATTCTGCAATAGTAAAACCACAGTTCTCGGCAAAAGGTCGACAAGCGCGGCGGTAATCTGGGTTCCCTTCAGTTTTTCCCTCTAGGGCTAATAGCTCTTTATCTGTAGCTAGTGCACCCATTGCCGCATAACCATCCATCACTTCTGGAACAATTGGAGCTTCACTGTTACCCACCATAACCACTCGTGCACGGCCTTGTTTGATATCTGAAATACCTTGATACAAGTTATAAAGAAAAGAGGCACAAGCTCCCATGCTAGTGCCGGTATTACCCAAATTACCCAAAATATACGCATTGATAAAATCAGCAGGCATTTCGGCAAAACCAAAGGGGCATACTTTTGAAGTGACTTTTTTACCCTGTAATCGAGCACTCATCATGCCGCCATTACTTTGAGCATCTAACTGACTCATACCACTACCGGCATACACACTAATCTCATCAGGCTTCACTTGTTTTTGTAAGGTCTCCCAAGAAATCCCCATAGAACCCAGTGCATCGGATGCCCCATAGACAGTCATTTGAATACCACGGGGGTGGTTACGGGATTGATATAAATTCCCCGGGGTAAAGCCGGTAGGTAGCTGCCCCGCCGCCTGTACATCAAAGGATCGGGTATCAGGCAAAAGAATTGCTGTATCCCCTGTCATGGTGATTTTTACGGTTTTATCATCAACATTATCAACCTGCCAATTAGCGGGTATCACATCGGGTAAGTGTTTTTTACTGGTCAGAAAAACAGAAGAGCTTCCATCGGCGGACAATGTAATACGCCGATTCCACGGTACCGCATTGGTATCAAAACAAGCTGGATCGATTTGCCGAACTAAGGTGTTTTGTGAAAGCCAGTGGGTATCGGCGGCATCAGTACCCGTAAGAACACTAAGGGATTGCCAAGTATCCTTTGCTAGTTTCTGACTAATCTTATCAATAACCGTCCGCTTATAACCATGATGAAATGAACTACGACCTGCAGCATTAACGCCGCCAAAGCCTACAATAACGGGAAGTGGTGTACGCGACATAAAAAAACCTTAACTTGGGTGACAAGTAAACAAGGTCATTCTATGGATAGCCCAGTTTGGCAACATAGGCTATACTGGCCAATATACATTATATTCTAGCCAAGTTATCTTTATGTCTCGTTATCATGCTGTCTTTATTGCCATTGAAGGCTGTTTAGGCTCCAGCTTATCGCTACCGATGGAAATGCTTAGAGCTGCTGAAGACATTTATCGTGTAGCCCATCGGCAAAAAAAACCATTAATTAAAAAAAGTATTGTGACTTTAGACGGTAAGCCCATTACCACATCAGGGGGTATTCTGATTACCCCTAATGCCGCTATTGATGATATTAGCCACTGTGATTTTTTACTGTTGCCCGCTTTGTGGCGCAACCCTAGTCCAATAGTGAATCAACACTCTAAACTAACTCATAGGCTACAAACACTACCTAAGACTACCGCTATTTGTGCAGTAAGCACTGGGGTGTGGTTTCCCGCCCATGCCGGTTTATTAAACGGTATTCCTGCCACCACCCACTGGCACTGGATGGATGCCTTTGCCGCAGAGTTTCCCGCCGTGAGCCTTAAACGAAAATACTTAATAACCCAAGGCAATAATATTTATTGTGCCGGTAGCGTTAATGCTATTGCCGATTTAATGATTTATTTTATTGAACGTTATTATTCTAACGCCATTGCTCAAGCGGTTGAGGGACAGTTCTCCCCCGAAATTCGCCGCCCTTGGAATCGACAAATTTACCAACAAGAAAGTTTTGATAATCACGATGATGAAACGGTTATTGCGATTCAAGATTGGTTACAAGCCAACATAGCCAATAGCATTACCATGAGTACTGTCGCCAAACGCTTTGATATGAGCCTGCGGTCGTTTAACCGCCACTTTAAACAAGCAACCGGTACAACTCCACTTTATTACCTGCAAAAACTTCGGGTTGATACCGCACAAGACTTACTACGCACCACCAACTTATCGATTACCGAAATAAGCTACCGCGTCGGTTATAACGATTCAGCATATTTTTCACGACTCTTTCAAAAGCACTTTTCTACCACTCCACAGCGTTATCGTTAC
>CBDUPS010000238.1:0-3548 GCA_965369155.1 uncultured Spongiibacteraceae bacterium | reverse complement strand
TGCTCAATCGCATGAGTAAATGCTGCCACCGATGCGTTACCGTGGCTTTTGATAATAAGGCCATTTAACCCCAACAAACAGGCGCCATTAAAACGCTCTGGGTTAATCGCTCTTTTTACTTTAAACAATAATGGTGAGGCAACAGTCCACACCATTCGACCAACCCAATTTCGAGTAAAGGTTGATTCTACCTTCTCTGCCACTAAACGAGCCACACCTTCACTGGCTTTTAAAGCAACATTACCAACAAACCCGTCCCAGACAAATACATCAGCCTTCCCGCTATAAAGATCATGCCCTTCAACAAAGCCTATATAATTAAGACTAGGCTCTTGTTGTAATAATACGGCTGCCTCTTTTACTTGAGCATTACCTTTAATATGTTCTTCGCCAATATTAAGTAACGCCACACGGGGAGATGCTACCCCATCAACTGCCTTAGCTACTGCTGTGCCCATTAAGGCAAATTGAAACAATTTCTCTGCACCACAATCTACATTGGCGCCTAAATCTAACAACCAACTACGCCCAGAGCTCGAAGGCACAGCGGTACAAATAGCAGGACGCACAATTCCTTTAATCGGCTTAACAATACGGGTGGCTAGGGCAACTAACGCTCCGGTATTACCCGCAGATAGTGCCGCATCAACTTTTTTCTCAGCCAGTAACTCCAATATGCAATGCATTGATGTTTTTTGTCGACCACGGATAGCGCTGGCCAAAGGCTCATTCATTGATATGGTTTCTGATGTGTGCAGAATAGACAAACGCCCCTTTTTTAGCAAAGAGGCATCTGTTAAATAAGAAAGGATTTTGGCTTCATCACCCACTAAAATAATCTTTAAATTACTATGGTGATGTAAAGCCTTTTCAACAGCAGGTACAGTGACTGGAGGGCCAAAATCACCCCCCATAGCATCCACGGCAATGGTGAATAAAACAACCAATCTAATTAATCGTTATTACTTTCTACTACTTTTTTACCGCGGTAAAAACCATCTGCACTTACATTATGGCGCAAATGTTTCTCGCCACTTACTGCATCAACAGAAAGTGTTGGTGCGGTTAAGGCATCGTGTGAACGGCGCATGCCACGACGTGAACGGGATTTTTTACTCTTTTGAACGGCCATCTTATTTCTCCTGCTTGTTGAGACTGTTAGCTTTTAAGCCTTTCAGTACATCAAATGGATTATCTTTACTTTTCTCTTTAACCAACGGAGCGTCTTGCTCTGTGGGTTTCCAATCGTCACTAATAGAGCATTCCTGCTCATCATGGTAAGCAAAAAGAGGAATAGACAATAAAATCTCTTCCTCTACTACTACCGCTAAATCACATTCATCTTCGGGATGAATTAATGGATCAAAGTCTCTAGGCAATGCCTCTGCCTGTTCTTCAGTCCACACTAAAACAAGATTTACATCAGCTTTAGCCTCAAATACTACTGGCGATAAACAACGCTGACATAGCATTTTTAAAGGTGTGGTAACGCTACCGGTAATGCGTTTATAGCCCTCACTATCTTTATAAAAATGCAAATTTATCGAGACGTCTTCTGTAAGACCGTCGATGGCTTCGCAAACCCGAGTAAAGCGTTTTATCCCTACTTTTGCTTCAACAACAGCTTCATGATGAAACAGTTTTCTTAAGACAACACGATCGGGTAAAGTATCAAATAGCATTTAACGGGTATCTGTGACCATTTGGCGCGCAATGATAGGTACTCTGCGCCCTCCTGTCAAAGGAGTTCGCCTTATTTAACTACATTTTTTATCATAATTTACATTTGAGAAACCTATGCCTCAATTATTGCTCGCATCTAGCTCAAGTTATCGAAAAAAACTCTTACAACGACTGCATATTCCCTTTAGCACTTATGCCTCCAATATTGATGAATCACCATTAAAAGATGAGCCTATAAAAGAGATGGTGGCCCGCTTATCTGAAGAAAAAGCTCTGGCTGCTGCTAAAAAATACCCTGATCATTATATTATTGGTTCCGACCAAAGTGCCGAACTCAATGGCAAAGCACTTTGTAAACCACATACGGTAGAAAACGCGATTGCTCAACTAACTGACGCCAGCGGCCAAACCATTCTATTCTTTACTGGTTTTTGCTTTGTCGCCCCCAAAAGTCATATTATCAAAACAGGCATAGTCACCACTGAGGTTAACTTTAGAACACTAACTCACGGTGAGATTGCTCAATATATCGCCATTGAAAGACCATTAGACTGCGCAGGGAGTTTTAAGTCGGAAGGCTTAGGGATTTCGTTATTCCGCTCTATTTATAGCCCAGACCCCACCGCTTTGATGGGGCTACCCTTAATCGAGATATATACCTTATTACAACAAGCCGGTTTCTCGCCTATAAATCGGTAATCAACCCATTACTGTAACTGGGGAGACATTAATGCCTGTTGCTTTAATGAACCGGCAATACCCTCACCCACCGAAACCCCGAATGCACGGGTTAACTTCTCAAAAGGTGAGGCTGCAGGGGTGTAATCAACCACCTTTTCAACCTTAACAACATCTCTTGCGACTTGTCCTGGGCTACCTAAACCATCAATAATACCCATACCCAGTGCTTGCTCCCCCGACCAAATAAGACCAGAGAACACTTCATCAGCTGAGGTTAATCTATCACCACGACCCTGTTTTACTTTATCAATAAACTGTTTATGGGTAACCGCTAAAACGCTTTCCCAAAACTTAACTTGCTCTTCCTTTAATGGCTCAAAAGGGTCTAAGAAATTTTTATTAGTCCCCGCAGTAAAGACACGATGCTCAACGCCTAATTTTTTAATAGCCTCCTCAAAACCAAACCCCGATGAAATAACGCCAATAGAACCAACCAAACTGGCTTGGTCCGCATATATCTCATCAGCTGAGGCAGCAATATAATAAGCCCCTGATGCACCTATATCTTTAATAACAGCATAGAGTTTTTTCTCTGGGTACTTCTCCTGCAAGCGATCCATTTCGTTATAAACATAGCCCGATTGTACTGGGCTTCCTCCGGGGCTGTTAATGATTAACATCACCGCCTTTGAGTAAGCCTTTAATAATATTATCGGCACTAGCTGGCTGATCATCAGCAATGACTCCATTAACACGGATGATACCTATATGGTCTTCTGTAATGGAGGCAAATTGATCAGAGACTCCGCTACCCTTACCTGGCAATAATGCAAAGACAAAAACAAACAAATAAGTGAAGGTTAAGATCTTAAAGAAGATACCCCAACGCCTTGCCTTTTTTTGCTCTTGCAATGAGCCCAAGGCCACTTTCTCAAGAATCTCCCAAGATTTTTTATGTTCAGATGACATACCTACTCCTTTATTATTAATGTTCTGGCTGAACAATATCCTGCCGAGAAACCAAAGAACTTAACTCACTTATACAATCAATACACGCTAATGGACTATGTTTTTGTAGGCGCTGCTGGCTGTGAACACCATAAGTTACACCAATACTCGGCATGCCAATATTCTTCGCCATGGCTAAATCATACTCAGAATCGCCAATCATCATCGTATTATCT